>CAMLKQ010000015.1 GCA_946480585.1 uncultured Kangiella sp. | reverse complement strand
AAGAAGCCGACATCAGCAAAATCATGAGCGGCAACGTGCTGCGCGTGATGGAACGGGTCGAGCAATTCGCCGCCAGCGGCAAGTAACATGCTGACACACTAGCCCCCAACACCAACGCCTCCAAAACGGAGGCGTTGGTGTTTCTGAAGGACGTTTTTTTTCGATGAGTGGCAGTTTCTGGAAGCCTTGCTGTTTTGGGGTGGTCATTGCCGATGGCAGAGCTGACAGGTTTCCTGCTGGTACTCATCGAACAGGCCGGCCGGGTCATCTTGCCGATCGGTGTTGGCATAACGCGCCATCCGTTCCGGCAACTGCTGCTGACGTTCGGTAATCGCCGGCAAATAAGCCCAACCCGTTGCGGTTGCGTACTGTTCGGCCAGCGCCAACCATTTTCTGGCGGCCGCCTCATCACCAGCTTTCGCTTCGAAATCGGCCATGAACACGGCATAGGCCTCGACGTTGTGCGGCCAGCGCGGCAGGTTCTGACAGGAAGGATTGTGCTCGCCACAGCTTTCCGCTGCCCGCATTGCTTTCAAACCGCGCTGAAAATCCCTGCTGTCGACCGGCTCGTCAAACGCTAGCAGCGCCAACACAAAGGAATGAAAATCCGGATTCTTCTTGTAGGCCTTCAAGAACTCGGCGTAATGGCGGTCGACCGCTTTCTGATCGCCATCACGGCGGGCCAGCGTCAACTGGATTGAAATCCGCCAACTCGGAATGCGGTAATCACCGGTCAACCGCTCAGCTCGATCAAGGAAGTAGTCGGACAAAATCACATGCTGCAGCGTCATCGGATCCTGCCGCGGCGCTTCCGCGGCGAGCCAAAGATGGTTCAGGCCGAGCAACAAGTTCGTGCGACCATCGGTCGGCGCGACCGCATAGGCCAACGTCAAACCTTCCAGACTGTTTTTTCCGCGCTTCGGTTTTTCATTGAGGGCATGAAAGAACTGGCTTTCGGCTTCAGCCAGCAATGGTTGATTACGATCCGGGTTCGACGCGGGACGCGACGCCTCATTGGCAACAGCAGGCGTTGCCAGCAAGACAGCAACCAGGAGACTGACGGGCAGGCAGGACTTCATGAGGCCACTCCAACATTAGGGGAATGGCCTCAGCTTAAGGATGTGGCAGGCTTTCCGGATGTGCCGGAAGTCATGCTGCCCGGCCATTCGCCGGGCTTGCGCGAAAAGACGGTTTACAACAACCCGTTGTGGGAGACGCGGGCGCCGCAGTAAAAACAGTTCAGATGCCGGGCACTGACCTTTCGGCCGCAATCGTCACAATGTGTCACGACCATTGCCGCCTTGCCATCTCGCTTGCCATCCTTGAGGTCGATTCGCTCGATCTTCTCGAACAGACGCTCCTTGGAGTAGCCGTTTTCCTCAAGCATTTCCCACATTGCAAGGCAGACCAAGGACAGATGGTCTAGCCGCTGTTGCATCATGCGAACATCGATTGCGGTATCCGCGGCCTTGGCGGTGGCGCGATCAGCGGAAGACTCCGCCTGGCGAATACGAAACTGCTGAAACACATCAAACAGATCCATCTTTGTCGTTCTCCTTGGCAATCAAGCGACGTTCGATGCGCTGATCGCGGCCTCTCGAATCAATGCCGGACCGCGATAAATAAAGCCAGAGTAAACCTGCACCAGACTCGCACCCGCCTTGATTTTGGCGGCAGCTTGTTCACCGTTGGTGATACCGCCCACACCGATGATCGGCATCTTGCCGTTGATTTCGCTGGCGAGCCAGCCGAGCACTTCAGTGCTCTTGGCAAACACCGGCGCGCCGGACAAGCCGCCAGTTTCGGTGGCGTGTTGCAAGCCTTCGACGCCAGTGCGGCCGACCGTGGTGTTGGTAGCAATCGCGCCATCGAATTTGTGCTTCAGCAAGGCCTCGGCCACCTGCGCCACTTCTTCGCGTGACAGATCGGGCGCGATTTTCAGCAGCAACGGCACATACTTGCCGTGCTTCTGTTGCAACACGGCCTGCTCGGCTTTCAGCGTGCCGAGCAGCGAATCGAGCGCCTCACCAAACTGCAAGCTGCGCAGCCCTTGAGTATTTGGCGACGAAATATTGACCGTGATGTAGTGCGCGTATTCGTACACCTTGCGCAAACAGATCAAATAATCGTCATTGGCTTTCTCAACCGGGGTATCGAAGTTCTTGCCGATGTTGATGCCGAGAATGCCGCGGTACTTGCTCTTGCGGACATTCTCCAGCAGGTAATCGACACCTTGGTTATTGAAGCCCAGCCGGTTGATGATGCCGGTCGCCTCCGGCAAACGGAACATGCGCGGCTTCGGGTTGCCCGGCTGCGGCCGCGGCGTCACGGTGCCGACTTCGATGAAGCCGAAGCCCAGCATCGCCAGCGCGTCGAGATAGTCAGCATTTTTGTCGAGGCCGGCAGCAAGACCGACCCGATGCGGGAAGGTCAGGCCCCAAAGCTCAACCGGATCAGCAGGAATCTGCTGCGCGAACAAACCGCGCAATGGCGTCCGCTCCAGCGTGCGCAAACCACCGAGCGCCACGTGGTGAGCAGTTTCGGGCTCTAGACGGAACAACAAGGAACGAGCGAAGGCGTACATGACAATCTCTCTGTCGAACTTGAGTCAACGATTCGCCGCACGCGTTGATGCGAACGAACAATCTGTGCCCCCATTGTGCGAGGGCGTTAACAATGGCCGCATGCTCTTATGCCGCACCGGCAAACAGCGACCCCGGCAGAAGCCGGGGTCGGTTGTGCTACCGAACGAATGGTGCGTGGCATACGCCGCGTACAGTTATTTCTTGGCAGCAGGTTTCTTCGATTTGCTAGCGGCTTTGGCTGCCGGCTTGGCCGCGGCTTTCGCTTTTGGCGCCGCCTTGGTTGCGGCGGCGGCATCAGCTTTCACCGCGGCAGCGGTGGTGGCCTTGACGGCTTTTGCCGGCTTGGCATCGTCCGCCTCCTCGGCTTTCTGCTGCCATTTGCCGTCGATGTAGAACGCGCTCCAGCCGGTTTGCTTACCGTCTTTCTCGCTGGCAACAAACTGCACGCCGCTCTTGCGCGAGAACCGCAGCACCGTGACATTACCTTCCGGATCAGTTTCCGGTGCTTGCAGCAGATAGCGGAATTTTTCGTGCAGCTGATCCTTGACCGTTTTCAGCTCGCTAATTTTCGGCGGCCGGGTTTCCCGAATTTTCGGGAACTTGCTGGCAGCCAAGAACAAACCGGCGGCACCATCACGCAGAATGTAATGATCATCGGCCTTGTCGCACTTGAGGTGCGGCATCGGGATGGGATCTTCACGCGGCGGCGCCGCCTGACCGTTGCGCAGCAGCTTGCGGGTATTGCCGCAGCTGGTGTTGGTGCAGCCAAAGTATTTGCCGAACCGGCCGACTTTCAGCTGCATGTCGCTGCTGCACTTCTCGCACTGGATGATCGGACCTTCGTAGCCCTTCAACCGGAACGAGCCCTGCTCGATGACATAGCCATCGCATTCCGGGTTGTTGCCACAGACGTGCAGTTTGCGGCCTTCGTCGACCATGTAGGCCGACATCGCGGTGCCGCATTTCGGGCAGCGCTTCTTGGCACGCAGTTCGAGCGCTTCGGCTTCTTCGTCCTCGGTCGAGACGACTTCATCGGCACTGAGCAGGTTGATGGTTTTCTTGCAGCGCTCTTTCGGCGGCAGGTTGAAGCCGGTGCAGCCGAGGAACACGCCGGTGGTGGCAGTGCGAATCGCCATCGCGCGGCCACAATCCGGGCAGGCAATGCTGGTTTCGACCGGCTGCGACCAGCGCATGCCGCCGCGATCGCCTTCCGCCGCTTCGAGCTTTTTGACGAAATCGGCGTAGAACTCGTCGAGCGTGCCTTTCCAGTCGGCATCGCCTTGCGCGACCACGTCGAGCTGCTCTTCCATCTGGGCAGTGAAGCTGTAATCGAGCAGATTGCTGAACGACTCGACCAGACGGTCGGTAACGATCTCGCCCATTTTTTCGGCGTAGAACCGGCGCTGCTTCAGCGAGACGTAGCCGCGATCCTGAATGGTCGAGATGATCGCCGCATAGGTCGACGGCCGGCCAATGCCGCGTTTTTCCAGTTCACGGACCAGCGTCGCTTCGGTGAAGCGCGCGGTCGGTTTGGTGAAATGTTGTTTCGGCAGCAGTTCGTTCAGATTGAGCTTGTCGCCTTCCTTCAGATCCGGCAGCTCGACGTCTTCATCGCTTTTCTTCTGCGGCGGTAGCACACGAGTCCAGCCGTCGAAACGCAGCACGCGGCCACGCACGCGCAGCTCGAAGCTGCCAGCGGTGGCAACGATGCCGGTGGTGTCGTATTCGGCATTGGTCATCTGGCAGGCAACGAATTGACGCCAGATCAGCTGATACAGCTTCTGCGCGTCTTCTTCCATGTCCGACAGCGCGCCCGGCTTGATCTGGACGTTGGTCGGGCGAATCGCTTCGTGCGCTTCCTGCGCGCCTTCCTTGCTACTGTAGTAATGCGCGCGTGGCGGCAAGTACTGCTCACCGAATTCCTTGTGGATGAATTCACGCACCGCGTGCAGCGCATCTTCCGACAGGTTGGTGCTGTCGGTACGCATATAGGTGATGTGGCCGGCTTCGTACAGACGCTGCGCCAGCGTCATGGTTTTCTTGACGCTGAACCCCATCCGGTTGCTGGCGGCCTGTTGCAGGGTTGAAGTGGTGAACGGCGCGTTCGGAGTGGATTTGCTCGGCTTGTCTTCGCGCTTGCTGATGACAATGTTGGCTTTTTCCAGCCGCGCCATCGCTGCCTTGGTGTCGGCCTCGTTGGTGGGCCGGAATTCCTTGCCGCCTTCTTTGGCGACTTCCATCGTCACATCGCCTTTGCTCGACCCAAGCTTGGCATGGACATCCCAATACTCTTCCGGAATGAACGCGCGGATTTCGCGTTCACGTTCCGTAATCAGCCGCACCGCGACCGACTGCACCCGACCGGCCGACAAACCGCGCGCGACTTTCTTCCACAGCAGCGGCGATACCATGTAGCCGACCACGCGGTCGAGGAAACGGCGCGCTTGCTGGGCGTTGACGTAATTCATGTCGAGATCGCCCGGATCGGCGAACGCTTCCTGAATCGCTTTCTTGGTGATTTCGTTGAACACCACGCGCTTGAAGCGCTTCGGTTCGCCACCGATGATCTCGCGCAGGTGCCAGGCAATGGCTTCCCCTTCGCGGTCCAAGTCGGTTGCCAGATAGACGGTGTCGACTTTCTCGGCGGCTTCTTTCAGATCCTTGATGACTTTTTCTTTGCCCGGAAGAATCTGGTAACGCGCATCCCAACCTTTTTCCGGGTTGATGCCCATGCGCTCGAACAGTTTCTGCCGTTCCTTGATTTTCGGATCGATCGCCAGCGCCTTGCTTTTGGCGACGGTTTTCTTGGGTTTCGGTTCGCCACCGTCTTCTTCGGTCTTGGCACCGGTGGGCAAATCGCGAACGTGGCCGACACTGGATTTCACAATGAAATCCTTGCCGAGGTATTTGTTGATGGTCTTGGCCTTGGCCGGCGACTCCACAATGACCAGCGATTTTGACATGACGATGTCTAGGGTCCCGTAACGTAAAGCCCGGCAAGGTGCCGGGCGAAAGGTCCGGCGACCGGCGGCCCTACCTATATATGCAGGGCGCCGACCGTCGGCAGCAGGTGACGCGAGTTCCGGAAAGTGCGCCACACAGGCGGCGCTTTATAGGTGCCGGAGCAAGCCCGGGTCAAGCGACCCGTTCACCTTGTCTTTTTTTACCATAGCGGGTTTTCGCGTCCTTGCGCAAAGCCCGGACCGCAATCAGGCCGTTTCCCGCAGCGCCACGGCCGGGCTGACCTGCTGGATCCGACGGGTCGCCAGCGTGCCGGACAGGGCCACGATCACCGCCCCGATAAGTGGTGCCGACAGCCACAGCCATGGGTGAAAACGGGCTTCCAAATCAAAGACTTGGCCGTTGATGAGGGCGGCCACGCCTTCGGTGCCGGCGGCCGCCAGCAGGCCCGCCAGCAGGCCGAGCAGACTGAACTCAGCGAGCAGGCTGCGCTGCAGGAAACCGCGGCTGGCGCCGAGTGTACGTAGTACGACCGCCTCACGACGGCGCTCATCCAGACTGGCCAGCAAGGCTGCGATCAACACCGCCACGCCGGACAGCAACAGGAACGAGAGCAACAACTCGACCGCGACAACGACCTGAGCGATGACCTTCTGGACATCGCGGATGATGCGGTCGAGCGCGATCACCGTGACGGTCGGGAAGGCCTGCACGAACGCCGGCAACGTGCTCGTGTCCTCGCTCGGCACATGCATCGCCGAAATGAAACTCGCCGGGTAACCGTCGAGCGTGCCGGGCGAGAAAATGACGAAGAAGTTCGGCTGCATCGAATCCCACTTCACTTCACGAAAACTGGTTACCGGCAAGCTGATCTCGCGATCAGCAATGGTGAAGGTCAGCACATCGCCAAGCTGGATGCCGAGCCGCTTCGCCAGCTTGTCTTCCATCGAGATCTGGCCGGTGGTGCTGGTGCCATGCCACTCACCGGCGGTAATGGTGTTGTTCGGCGGCAGCGCCTCGCTCCAGGTCAGGTTCAGCTCGCGTCGCAACTGATTATCTTCGCGGGCCGATTCCGGCACCATTTCTTTGATGTCTTTCCCGGCTTTTCCAGTCAGGCGGCCACGCACCATCGCATAACTGCGCGAGACTTTCAGGTTGCGCTCAGCAAGAAACGCCGTCACTTGTGCATCCTGTTCCGGTGCGATGTTCACCAAGAAATGATTCGGTGCATCCGGAGGCAATTGCTGCTGCCAGCTGTCGATCAGATCGGTGCGCACCAATGCCACCGAGCCCATCAGCAGCAACGCCAAGGCGAATGCACCGAGCTGAATGCTGGCGGCGTAACGATGCCGCAGCAACTGCGCGATGCCAAAGCGCAGCGCGCCCGGCGACAACTTGCGCAGCAGATGGCCGCTTTGCAACGTCACCAGCGACAGGCCCCACAGCACCACGGCAAACGCCGCCAGCGCGCCGATGAAAATCGCCACCATTCTGACGCTGCCGGCATACCACCAGCAGAGCAGCACCAGCAGCGACAGACTGAGCAACACCAGCGCCCAGGCGCCACGGGTCAGCGGCACCATTTCCCGGCGCAGCACCCGCAGCGGCGGCACTTGCGCCAAACGCAGCAAGGACGGCAAGGCCGCACCCGACAGCGCCAGCAAACCGCTGCCCAAACCGGCAATCACCGGCATCGGGCTGACCGGCGGCAAACGCTCGGCCAAATCCGGCGCAAACGATTGCAGCAGCAGCCAGTGACCGCCATAACCAATCAGCAAACCAATGACGCTGCCGATGACACCGAGCAACAACAATTGCAGCGCATAAAAGCTGCGCAGATCCGCGCTCGCCAACCCGAAGCAGCGCATCAGCGCCGCCTGATCAAAATGGCGCAGCGCGTAGCGGCGTGCCGCCAGTGCCACGGCCAGCGTCGCCATCAGCAAACTGACCAGACTCGCCAGCGAACCGAACTGACTGGTGCGGGCAAACGCGCCACTGACCGCTTCCGAACCTTCGCGGCCACCGACCAGACGCTGGCTGCTGGTCAGCTTCGGTTTGCTGTCCTTGACGAAAGCGCTGATCGCCTCCGGTTCGCCAGCAAAATAATACAGCCACGTGACCCGGCTACCGGGCTGCACCACCTCGGTTTTACCGACTTCATCGAGCCGCATGAACACCCGCGGCGCCAGCCCGAACACGGCACCAGCACGACCTGGTTCGTCCTGCACGATGCCGGCAATGCGAAACGCGGCGGCACCGACTTCAACGCTGTCACCAACTGCGACATTGAGCAGCGTCAGCAGCTGGCCATCGACAAAAATTTCCCCCGGATTCGGCTGCGCTTTTTGCACATTGCCAGCGGCTGCCACATCCGGCGCAATGACGACTTTGCCGCGCAACGGATACTGGCCATCGATGGCGCGCACACTGGCGAGCTGAAACGCATCGCCTTTCGCCAACATGCTGGCGAATTCCAGCCCGTTGCTTTGCTGCAGCGGGCCGGTTTTCAGCGGGTCGGTATCAAGCAGCTCTGGCTCCAGTTGCACCGGGCTGCTGAGCTGGGCATCGGCGCCGAGAAAATCGCCGCCGCGTTCGGTGATGGCGCGATCGAGCCGATCACCGAGAAAACCGGTGGTGCTGACACTGCCAACGCCAATGGCCAGTGCCAGCAACAGTACGCGGATTTCGCTGCTGCGCCGTTCGCGCCGCAGCGTCGCCAGAGCGAGACGCCAGAGTTTCATCCCGCTACCTCCGTCACCAGACGTCCGGCCGCGAGCATCAGGCGACGCTGACAGCGGCGCGCGAGCGCGTCATCGTGGGTGACCAGCACCAGTGTCGTGCCCTGCTCGGCGTTCAGGCTGAACAACAACTCGATGATGCGCGAACCGGTGGCGCGATCGAGGTTACCGGTCGGCTCGTCGGCGAACAGAATCGCCGGCTGCGCGGCGAACGCCCGGGCAATGGCAACGCGTTGCTGTTCGCCACCGGACAACTGGCGCGGCGTATGGCTCAAACGGCTGCCAAGACCGACCCGCTCCAGCCAGTGACGCGCGGTTTTGTCGGCATCGCTGTGGCCGGCAATTTCGAGCGGCAACATGACGTTTTCCAGCGCCGTCAGCGCCGGCAACAGGTGAAACGACTGAAAGACAAAACCGACTTTGCGCGCGCGCAGACTGGCGCGGCTGTCTTCATCGAGCGCACGCAGCGGTTCGCCATCGAGCCAGATGTCGCCGTGGCTCGGCGTATCGAGGCCGGCGAGCAAACCGAGTAGTGTCGACTTGCCGGAACCGGAGGCGCCGACAATCGCCACCGACTCACCGGACTGAATGGCGAAGCTGATGTCAGTCAGGATATCGAGCGGTCCTTCCGCGGTCGGCACCCGCTGGCTGACGCCTTCACAGCGCACCACTTCACGCGCTGGCAGCGAGGCAGGATGGGAGTCATGGGCCGAAGTACGGTGCTGTTCCATAAGAGGGGATTCCTGATCACGAAAGACTAGCCATAGACCACAGCATAACGAGTTGGCTGCAGCGAACCCGACCGGTCAGTTGTAACAGGTTCTGACCGGCAGCTTGGCGTATTCTACGAGGCCGCCGCCGGAACAGATGGCTGCTGGTCGCAGCAACGGCACCGGTCAACGCAAGCGCCGGTTAACGCCAACACCTTTGCAGCAACCGTTTGACTGGCTCATTCGGTGCGCAGCGC
Organism: uncultured Kangiella sp.; assembly: GCA_946480585.1. The sequence goes on along the minus strand of CAMLKQ010000015.1, from coordinate 6,452 downwards.
CTCCATTGGGCTAAGTCGCGACGCCCGCAGCGCCGGGTAATAGCCGAAGAACAGGCCGGTGGCGATCGACGACGCCGCGCCGAGTGCGATGCTGCCGGTATCAAGGACCACATCCATGCCGGTCAGTTTGCCAGCGCCCCAGGCACCGAGCACACCAAGCAGCACGCCAATGAGCCCGCCGGCGAACGCCAGCAATGCCGCTTCGATGACAAACTGGATCAGAATCGCGCGCGGCGGCGCACCAACGGCCATGCGCAGACCAATTTCCTTGGTGCGCTCGGTCACCGTGACCAGCATGATGTTCATGATGCCGATGCCGCCGACCAGCAAGGCAATGCCGGCCACCATCGCCAGAAAGCCGGTCATGATGCGCAGGGTTTCGCTGCGCGCTGCTACGGTCTGGGCGAAATTGCGGATACGAAAATCGTCTTCTTCGTTGGCGCTAAGCCGGTGGCTCTGGCGCAGGATTTCACCGAGCGCCAACTGCAGCTCATCGAGATTGACGCCATCGGCGGCCTTGACCAGCAAGCTGCCGACCGCATCGGCCATCAACGGATCGCCGAGCAGGTGCCGACGCAGCGATTCCAGCGGCACAAACACCACATCATCCTGATCGCGACCAAACGAGGTCTGGCCCTTGGCTTCGAGCACGCCGATCACGGTGAAATTGCTGCGATTGATGCGCAGGCTTTCACCGACCGGGCTGCGATCCGGAAACAATTCGCGCGCGACTGTTTGCCCGAGCACCGCCACCCGGGCGGCGCTACGACTGTCGGCCTGTTCAAGCAGGCGGCCATCGGCCAGCGTCCAGCTTGCGACATCAAAATGCGCCGCCGTCACGCCCTGCACCTGACTGGACCAGTTCAGGTTGCCAGCGATCAACTGACCGCCCGTGTTGAGCTGCGGCGACACCGCGACGACGCCGTCGGCCTCGCGCAGAATCGCCGCGGCATCGCGATCACGTAAGCTGGGTTTGCTGCCGGCACCGGTACGGGCGCCACCCGATTGCGCCGAGCCAGGCGTGATGGTCAGCGTGTTGCTGCCAAAACTCTGGATCAGTTTGTCGATGCGTGCGGTCGCGCCATTGCCGATCGCCATCATTGCGATCAATGACGCCACCCCAAACACAATACCGAGCGTGGTCAACAAGCTGCGCAGCGGGTTGCCGCGCAGCGCCGCGAGCGCATTGGTCAGGTAATCGCTGGCATTCATGCGACCTCCGCAACCGACCGGCTGTCGGCGATGATCTGACCATCGAGAAAGGTGATTTGCCGCGCTGCCCGTTCCGCCACGCTTTTGTCATGGGTCACCAGAATCACGGTAATGCCGCGCGCTTGAAGTTGCTCGAACAGCGCCAGAATATCGCGACCGGTGCGAGAATCGAGCGCGCCAGTCGGCTCGTCGGCGAGCAGGATGCGCGGTGAATTGACCATGGCGCGGGCAATGGCCACGCGCTGGTTCTGACCGCCGGACAACTGACTCGGCAAATGCTGCCAGCGATCGGCAAGGCCCACTGCCTGCAACGCGGCATACGCACGCTCTCGCCGCTCGTCGCGCGATACGCCGGCATAAAGCAGCGGCACGATCACATTGTCCAGCGCATTCAAACGCGGCAACAGATGAAACGATTGGAAAACAAAACCGAAGCTACGGTTACGCAGCGCCGCCAGCGTGTTGACATCCAATCCGGTGACGTCCTGACCGTCCAGCCAGTAACGGCCTGACGTAGCCTGATCGAGCAAACCAATCAGCGTCATGAAAGTCGATTTGCCGGAGCCGGAGGCGCCGACAATCGCGACATATTCACCGGCTTCAATCGTGGTGCTGACGCCGGCCAGCGCAACAGTTTCCTGCTCACCGTTGCGATACACCTTGCGCAGATCCTGCACCCGAATCAAGGGTGTCGCTGTCCCAGCACTGAACCCGGTACTGTGGCCGGTACGGATGCCAGTCATGATGCCGGCCGCTCGCGCCCGATCACCACTCGCGCACCTTCGGTGAGATCGCCACCGGTGATGGCGGTGTAGCTGTCATCGCTGGCGCCGAGCCGAACCGGTACCGGTTGCAAGCGGTCCTCGGCATCAAGCAGCCAAATCCGCTTGCGATTGCCACCGCCCCACTCCGCCAGCAGCGCATCGAGTTTGCCCTGCTGATCCGGCCGCAGTTCAGTGCGGAACGCTTTCAACACTTCACGAAACGCACCGCGACCGCCGCCGCTGGCACTGGCACTACCACCGCTGGCACCCGGTGGCGGCGGCATGCTGTTCTGCTGACTCATCACCGCCTGCAAGCGCTTCTGCAGGCTCGCTTTCTGGGCCGCATCCAGTTCGAGTTGGCTGGCAAAGCGTTCGATCATGCCGCCACCGTTACGGGCAGCATTGCCGCCAGCGGTTTCGGTCGCCTCCGGCTGAAAACGCAGCGCGGCGTTCGGCACCCGTAGCGTATCGTCGAGCCGAGCGATTTCGATGTTGGCATTCGCCGTCATGCCGGGCAGCAGGCGCTGGTTGGCATTGCTGACCCGGATGATCACGGTGTAGGTCACGACGTTTTGCACCGAGGTGGGCACCATCCGCACCGACGCGACTTCACCGGCAAATTTCTGCTCGCCAAAGGCATCGACGGTAAAGCTGACCGGCTGGCCGACTTCGACGACACCAATATCGGCTTCATCGACACTCGCTTCGAGCTGCATTTGTTCGAGCGCTTCGGCAATCACGAACAGCACCGGCGTCTGCATGTTCGAAACCAGTGTCTGGCCGACATTGACCTTGCGCTGAATGACCATGCCCGCCACCGGCGCCCGGATGATGGTGTATTCCAGATTGGTCTGGGCATCGGTCAGCGCCGCTTCGCGCTGACGGATGCTTGCCTGCGCCACTTCGACGCTGGCGCTGCGACTGGCGAGCTGCGCGACCGCTTGTTCCGCTTTCAACGCCGCGGCTTCGACATCGGTTTCCGCCAGCAGTTTGCGGCCATAGAGATCACGCGCCCGCTGCAACTGCCGCTCAGCATCTTTCTGGCTCACTTGCGCTTCCAGCAGCGCCGCTTTCGCTGAGCTGAGGTTGGCGCGGGCAATCGCCAGATCGGCTTCGGCCTGCTGGATCTTGGCGTTGATTTGTTTCGGATTGAGCTTGGCGAGGATCTGGCCTTTCTTGACTACCGAATTGAAGTCGGCGAGCAACTCGATAATTTGCCCCGACACTTGCGCACCGACTTCAACGGTGGCGACCGGATTGAGCGTGCCGACCACCGACACTTGCCGAATCACCGGCCCCCGGTCGACCGTCGCGGTTTTGTATGCCGGCGCGGCCTCGCCGGCTGGCCAGAACCACCAGCTCAGCAGCGCCGCCATCAGCAGCAATGCGAGCAACCACCAACGAAACAGCGAACGCGAGCGCCGCGACGGCAGCGCACCCAGCGCTGCGTCAGCGACCGGAGAACCTGACAACACTTCCGACATCTTCTGCTCCAATTCAGCGGCGCTCAGCGCGCCGCCAGGGTTTCGTCAAACTTGTAGCCCACGCCATATACCGAATGAATCAACTCATCTTCACTGGCTTGCGCGTCGCGCAGCTTCCGGCGCAGGTTCTTGATATGGGAATCGACGGTGCGTTCGGTCACCACCCGGTGCTCATCGTGGGCCGCATCCAGCAGTTGCTGGCGGGAATAAATGCGGCCCGGATGGCTTGCCAATTGGCGCAGCAAGCGGTACTCGACCACGGTCAAATCGAGCAGCGCACCATCGAACCGAGCCGCCAGCGCGGCGTCGTCGAACTGCAGGCGTGACGACGGCAGCATGCCCTGACCAAACGTCGGTTGTACCCGGCGCAGCAGCGCCTTCACCCGGGCGACGACTTCGCGCGGGCTGTAGGGTTTGCACAGGTAATCGTCGGCGCCGAGTTCGAGACCAAGCAGGCGATCGATTTCTTCAACGCGAGCCGTCAGCATCAACACCGGCAGCTGGGAAAACTGGCGCAATTCACGGCAAATGCTCAATCCGTCCTGACCGGGCAACATCACATCAAGTAGCAGAATGGACGGCGGCTGCTGGCGCAAGCGACTGAGCACGCCATCGCCGCGGTGCATGAGCTCGACCTGATAACCTTCGCGGCGCAGATAGCCCGCCAGCAACTCGGCCAACTCGACTTCGTCTTCCACAATCCAGACCCGGACATCGCTGCTCATGCGGTCGGCTCCGTCTCGGTATTCAAGGGCAGTTCAATGCGGATCGCGAGGCCGCCAAGTGCCGACGGCGCCGCGCTGATCTGGCCGCCGTGCGCCTGGATGATCGCCTTGACGACGCTGAGCCCAAGCCCGCTACCACCGGCATCGCGGCTGCGCGAGCCTTCAACGCGGAAAAACCGTTCGAACAAGTGCGGCAACGCCGCCGCTGGCACCCCGGGCGCGGAATCTTCCACGACCAGCACCAGCTGATCACCCTGCCGCTGCAGCGTCACCCGGATCTGGCCGCCAGCGTTGGTGTAGCGGCAGCTGTTGTGCAACAAATTGTCGATGACTTGCCGCAAGCGTTGACGATCAGCACGCAGCGACAGCGTCTCTTCGCCTACCAACTGCACCTGCAAACCCGCCGCCGCAATTTGCGCGGCATTGTCCTGCAGCGCCTGCGCCAGCAGCGCGTGCAGGTCAACCGTTTGCCATTCCAGACGCAGCGCGCCGGTATCGGCCAAGGCAACGTGATAGAGATCGTCGACCATGCGACTGAGCCGCAAGGTGGCATCGTGCAGACTGTGCAAGGCGGCGGCATCGGACGGCAACACGCCGTCCTGCATCGCTTCAATCTTGCCCTGCATCAGCGCCAGCGGCGTGCGGAATTCGTGCGAGATATCGGCCATTGATTCGCGGCGCAGTTTTTCGTTGGCAGTCAGCGTTTCCGCCAAACGATCAACATCGCGCGCCAGCGCGCCGATCTCGTCCTGACTGCGTACCGCCGTGCGCGCCTCCAGCTTGCCTTGCGCAAGTTCGCGCACGGTGCCGGCCACCGACAGAATTGGACGAGCCAGACCCCGGCCGAGCCACCAGGCGACCGCCAGCGCGAGCAACATCGCAACCCCGGAAATCACCAGCAAGGTATTCAGCTGGCCGCTGAGAAAACGCTGCTCGAGCCCGTCACGGACAAACGGCGGAATGAACAAGCGCAGCTCGCCGATCGGGCGGCCCTGCCATTCCAGCGGTTGCCGAGCGAGTGTAACGCCCGGCGGCGGCGCATGCCCCACCACCAGCCGGCCCTCGACATCGACAATCTGCAGACGGTGGTGCAGCGGCGGCGGTTCACTTTCACCGGGCGGAGCTGGCATCTGGCGTTCGGTCGGCCGTGGCCAGCGCAGCAAACGCCGTTCGTTGATGCCGCTCTGCTGAATCAACTGCGGCAGCCGACCTGAATCAGCCTGCAGAAATTGCCAGCTCTGCTCGACCGCCCATTGCTCGATGAGCAATTCCTGCAACGGTTGCAGGCGGGCAAATTCGCGCCGCTGAAAATAATCGACGATGTCGTGACGTACGCTCCAGCGAACAGCAAGCGCCGGCAAGATGATCAATGCCAAGGTCAGCGCGGCCAGCGCCAGAAAAAAACGCATTGTCAGCGACAGGCGCGCCATGCGTGAGACTCCCAGTTCTTTGCGCGTTCTTTGCGCGTGAAAACACGCGCGCTGCCAACCGAACAACCCGCCAGCGGGCGGGTTGTCGGCAATCCGGCACAACGCGCGCAAGTTCAGCGCGGCCGGCGTGGGCGCTCGGTTGGCACCGCGAGCAACTCACCGTGACGCAGCTGACAGGTCGCCGCCACATTGCGGCCATCCGGCAAACTCACCACCGCCGCGGCGCCCTGCGCGAGCCCGTTGCAGGCCGTCTTGGCCTGCGCCAGCCGCTCCAGATGCGCTTTCGGCATCGCCACCAGCTGGGCCGGTCGTTCGGTGCAGACGGCCGCCATCGTGACGCCGTCGCGGCCGGTCAGGGTCACCTCGGCGCCGGCGGATTTGCCAACACAGGCCTCCACCGCCTGTGCCATGAAGCCGCCGCCAGGGCCAAAACCATCGCCGTGATCGCGGTCTTTGCCCGCCAGTGCGACCGGTGCCGCCACCAACAGGGTGATCGCCAGCGGGGCGTACCATTGCTTGCGCGTGTTCATTGCTGTCTCCTTCAATGCAGATGCCGATTGGCAGAGACAGTAGGCGCCAGCATTGCATAGCAAGCGAGCAGACAGCGTGGAGAGATTGTGAACCAGCACCGCCCGGCCGTCACATTTGCTCACGCTTTGTCCCGGTGGTGACCGTTGCACGAAGGCGTCCGGACGAGGTCAAATCACGTACCATCAAGCAACTTCCCATTCAGGTACCGTCCGTGATGCTGATTCGTTTGTCGCTCGTCGTCCTGACCCTTTTGCTGCAACCACTGACCGCCTTTGCCAACACCGTGCTGGTGGTCGGCGATTCGCT
>CAMLKQ010000014.1 GCA_946480585.1 uncultured Kangiella sp. | reverse complement strand
AGTCGTCGCCGCCTTCGTCGAGAATGACAAAACCAAAGCCGTCGCGATGGCCTTCGACCCGACCGGCTTTGACGTCCATCTTGCCGGGCAGGCACCACAGGCCACGTCGGTTTTGCACCAGCTGGCCGTCACGGGCCATCGCCCGCAGCCGGCGCTCGAGCGCGACTTCGTGTTCTTCGCTATACAGTCCAAGCCCGTTCAGGATGGCCGGGAACGGCAGCGGCGCGCCTTTCTCGGTCAGGAACGCCAGAATGAACTCGCGGCTCGGGATGGGGTTGTCGTATTTGGCTTTTTCCCGCTCGAAATGCGGGTCGGCCGGTGGCTTACGCGCCATGGAATTTCCGTCGTGGTTTTCTGCTGCTGACAAGTGTAAAGGCTGTCGGCGCTTGCGTCGCCGCTTCTGCACGTGCGAGCCAATTTGGCCGGCAGAAATTTCGCGGCCGAGGGTTTGACAAGGTAGGGGGCCATCGGTATAGTGCGCGGCCTCTGTGCCGAGGTGGCGGAATTGGTAGACGCACCAGTTTCAGGTACTGGCGGGGCGACCCGTGGAGGTTCGAGTCCTCTTCTCGGCACCACTATCAAACAAAAAACCCAGCGAAACCGCTGGGTTTTTTGTTTTCTGCGTCTGTCGTCCGGGCCGCCGCTGGTGGCGTTGTACGCTGCTACAATCGGCGCCACTGCCCGCTGCCAGACGTGTTCCGTGCGCACCGCCCGTTCGTTTGTCTCCCGCTTGCTTGCTCCCCGCCTGATCGTCACGGCGGTCGCACTGGTTTTGCAGACTGGCCTCGGCGCTGGTGCGGTCGCCGCCGAGCGGCCGAAAGTCGGTCTGGCACTGTCCGGTGGTGGCGCCCGTGGTGCAGCCCACATCGGCGTCATCCGCGAACTCGAAGCCCGCGGCATTCCGATCGACTGCATTGCCGGCACCAGCATGGGCGCGGTCGTCGGCGGACTGTACGCCGCCGGCTATTCCATCGACGAAATCGACACCATTTATCGCCAGCTCGATTGGAGCAGCGGCTTTCGCGACAAGCCGCAACGCGGCGATTTGAGTTTTCGCCGCAAGCAGGATGATCGCCGCTATCTGGTCGACATTGACATCGGTTTTCGCGATGGTGAATTCCAGCTGCCGCGCGGCCTGCTCGAAGGCCAGAATCTCAATCAGGTGTTGAAAACACTGACCCGACCGGTTGCAACGGTGCACGATTTTGATCGCCTGGCCGTTCCCTTTCGTGCCGTTGCTGCCGATCTGGAAACCGGCGAGGCGGTGCCGATCGCCAGCGGCGATCTGGCCGATGCGATTCACGCCAGCATGGCAATTCCCGGTGTTTACAATCCGGTCGAACGTGACGGCCGCTTGCTGGTCGATGGCGGTGTCGCCGACAACCTGCCGGTGCAAACCGTGCGCGAACTCTGTGCCGATATCGTCATCGCCGTCGATGTCGGCTCGCCGCTGCTAAACCGCACCGAACTCGACTCCGTGGTCGATGTGCTGGATCAACTGTCGACCATCCTGACCCGGCGCAACACCGACGCCAGCATCGCCTCGCTTGGTGTTCGCGATCTGCTCATCCGTCCGGAGCTGAATGGCATTCTCGCGGGCGATTTCAGCCAGATTGGCGCGGCCATTGATCGCGGCCTGACAGCTGCCCAAGCCATACCGCATGCGCTGACCAAGCTGGCGACCGAAACCGGGGTGCAGGCGCCGCTGCGGCAAGCCCGACCGGTCAGTCAGCCGGTGGTCAACCGGATCACCGTCGACAACAGCAGCGGCCTGGATACCGATGTCATTCTGGCGCGCGTACGCCAGCAACTCGGCGAACCGTTCAGCCAGGGTCATTTGCACCGCGATCTGAACGATCTGTACGGCACCGGCCAATTCGGCGTCACCCGCTACCGGCTCGACGGCGACGACGAGAATGTCGCGCTGCATTTGCAGCTACCGGACAACCCGGTCGGGCCGCACTATTTCCGTTTCGGTGTCGAGCTGGAAGACAATTTCAGCGGCGACAACCAGTACAACCTCGGCCTGCGCCATACCTACATGCCGGCCAATGGTTATGGCGGTGAATGGCGCAACGAAGCGCAAATGGGTGACAACCCACGTCTGTTCACCGAATGGTTCCAACCCATTTCCCGCGACGGCGCCTGGTTTGTCGGTGCCAGTCTGGAATGGGAGCGACTGCGGGTGCCGGTGGTCGATCTCGACAACGAGAAAATCATCGCCGAATTGCAGTACTCGGGCTGGGAGTCGCGATTAAATGTCGGCCGCCAGTTCAGCAGTGACGGGCATGGCTTGATCGGCTTTCGCACCGGCACCGGCGATCTCGACGAACGCATCGGCTCCACCGATTTGGCGCTGCGCAATCTCGACATTGGCGAGTCTTATATCGAGTTCGGCATCGACAAACTCGATCACCGTTACTTCCCGCGCAAAGGCCGCGCCGGCACCATTACCTACGCCCGTGGCGAACCGAGTCTTGGCGCCGACGAGCCCTACACCAAATGGACTCTGGACTGGATCCAGGTAGCATCGCGTGAGCGGCACACGCTGGGCCTGCAACTGCTCGCCGGCAGTTTCATCACCGATGAAGCGCCATTCCAGGAACAGTTCCAGCTGGGCGGTTTCCAGCGCCTGTCCGGCATCGCCAAGAACAATCTGGTTGGCCCGCATCTGCGCTTCATGAATGTGATTTACCGCTACCGGCTCGACAACGAGATCAGTGCAACGCTGGATACGCCGGTCTATCTCGGCAGCACGCTCGAATGGGGCAATGTCTGGGAAGCGCGCGATGACATCAGCGCCGATGAAGCCTTGCTCGCCGGCACGTTGTACCTTGGCATCGACACCACATTCGGTCCGCTCTACCTCGGTTACGGCCGCACCGAAGCCCGTGACGACGCCATTTATCTGTTCCTCGGCTCACCGTTCTGAGCCGGCGCCATGAGCTCTGCCAGCACGCACGCAGCGCCACCGGCCAGCACCTCAACCTCTGACGCAGACGCTTACGCGCGCGGTCGCATCGCCAGCGAGTTTTATCAGCAAGCCTTGGTCGGTCCGGTGTTCTATGTGCTGGGCTGTGTGGTCGCCACCCAGAGCACCGCACTGCTGCGCCAACAGCTGTGGCTCAGTCTCGGTTTTCCGCTGCTGATGGCGGTATTGGTTGCATTGCGCTGGCGTAACCGCCCGCCGCACGACACCAATGCCATCGCCATTTACCGACAGTGGTACAACCGACACTGGCTGCTGATCTGGCTGGGCTGCGCGAGCTGGGCCGGCTTTGCCGTCCTCATCAATCAGCACGCGTCAGACCACAGCGCGGCCAGCACCGTGGTGACGCTTTGTACGGTCGCGTTCGGTGCCGCCAGTGCCAGCGCATTTGCACTCGATTTTGGCCGCAACATGCTCGCCATCGGCATCCTGTTTCTGCCGTCGATAGGCCAACATCTGCTGCTCGACAAGCCGTCCGTTGCCATCACGTTGCTGGTGTTCCTGCTGTACCTGACCGCGGCCGGTCGCCGCTACAGTCGCACGTTTCGCAACCAGCTCGATCTCGAATACTCGCTGCTGCACAGCCGCGCCGAGATCCTGCGACTCAGCGAGACCGACGCCTTGACCGGGATCTACAACCGGCGCCGGTTCAACGACGTGTGGCCGGCGCTTTGGCATCAGGCCAAGCGCACCGATACCGCATTGACGCTGGTGCTGGTCGACCTGGATCATTTCAAGGCCATCAATGATCGCCATGGTCATCCGTTTGGCGATCGCTGCCTGCAGCATTTTGCTGACGTGCTGCAGCACCAGTTCCGCCGCCACAGTGATCACGTGATGCGCATCGGTGGCGAAGAATTTGCGGTGCTGCTGCCCGGCACCAGCGTGACCGATGCCGAACAGCTGGCGCGGGATTGTCTGCGCCAGCTACGCGACAATGCAGTACGAGGTGGCGAGCTCGCCGTGCCGCTGCAGGCCAGTTTTGGCATCGCCACCCTGGCCACGGCGGACAACCGGCCAGAAGACAGTTTCAGCCGCGCCGATCACGCCCTTTATCAGGCCAAAGCAGCCGGACGTGCGCGGGTCGTGCGCGCCACCTGAACTCAGCCGCTGTGCGCATGCTCGCTCAACATTTGCTGTGCCAATTCGCCCAGCGTGGCAACCGCTCGTTCAATGGTTGGCGACCAGCTGCCACCACAGCTCAAGCGAATGAAATGCTCGTATTTGTTCTGCACGGAGAACAACCGGCCCGGGACGATGCTGATGCCGCGCGCCAGCGCCCGTTGATACAACTCGAAACCGGACAATTTGTTAGGCAATTCAACCCAGGTCACCATGCCGCCGGCCGGGTGCGAGCTTTTGGTGCCCGGTGGAAAGCACTGGAAAATGGCTTGCGACAATCGCTCCTGCTGGCGCACATACAACTGGCGCAGCTTGCGCACATGACGTTCGTAACCGCCGCCATCAAGAAAGCGCGCGATGGCGCGCTGGGTCAGTGTCGGCGTGGCCAGATTGCTGACGTATTTCAGATAGGTGATTTGCTCCAGATAGCGGCCAGGCACGATCCAGCCCACCCGGCAGCCGGGTGCCAGCGTTTTGGAAAACGAGGTGCACAGCAACACCCGGCCATCGGCGTCGTAATGTTTGGCAGCGCGTGGTCGGCTGCCGGCGCTGGCAAATTCGGCGTGTTCGTCGTTTTCGATCAGCGGCAGATCGTGTTCCTTCAACAACTGCAGCAGTGCCGCTTTCTTGCTTTCCGGCATGCTCGAGCCCAGCGGATTGGAGCAGGTCGGCATCGCAAACACCGCTTTGATCGGCCATTGCTCCAGCGCCAGTTTCAGCGCATCAAGGCTCATGCCTTCCTTGGCATCGGTCGGAATTTCCAGCGCTTTCATGCCGAGCGACTGAATCGCCTGCAGGACGCCGTAATAGGTCGGCGATTCCACCGCAATGACATCGCCGGGTTCGGCGACCGCGCGGATCGCCAGCAGCATCGCTTCCTGACCGCCGTTGGTGATGACGATGTCATCGGCGCTGCAATCGATGCCGGCTTGCAGCATCAACCGGGCAATCTGCTGGCGCAGCTCGGCATTGCCGGTGGTGCCTTCGTAGCGGAACAGACAATTCGGTTCCTGTCGCAGCACATCCGTGACGCAGCGGTTCAGCGCCGCCACCGGCAACAGATCCGCTGCCGGCTGGGCTGCACCGAGCGGCACCAGCGACGGATCTTTCAGCGTTTCCAGCACGTCCATGATCATCTCGCCGGTCGAGACTTTCATCGGCCGGCTGGCCGGTTTCGGCAGGCGGGTGGTCGGCATCGGCGGCGCTTGCCGCGATTTGACGTAATAGCCGGATTGCGGCCGCGCCTCGATGACGCCCTCATCTTCCAGCAGCTGGTAAGCCTGCACCGCCGTGCTGACGCTGATGCCCTGCTCGTTCGCCAATTTGCGCACCGACACCAGCCGGTCGCCCGGTCCGTACAGACCGGACTGGATTTGGCTACGCACCGTTTCCGCAATGTGTTCGTACAGCACAGTTTTGTCCTCGACTGGCAGTACAGTTGTTACCCAAACAAACTGTACCGGTTCAATTTGTAGAATACTGCATCTGTACTGGCCACCCAAGCCTGCCTAAACTTTGCGCTATCCCGTAGCGCCCGCCGTCCTTGACGGCACCGACACCTGCAAGCCGGCTTCGATCATGAGCACCGCCCAGCAATTCCTGATTTCGACCCTGATCTGGGGCACCACCTGGATCGCCATCACCTTCCAGCTCGGCAGCGTCGCGCCGGAAGCATCGGTGACGTATCGCTTTCTGCTCGCCGGTGGCGCGCTGTTCCTGTGGGCGCGCCTGAAAGGCGAATCGCTGGCGCTGAACGGTCGCCAGCAAATGTGGATGGCCTTGCTCGGTCTGTTCTACGCGGTGAACTACGCGTTCATTTACCGTGCCGAAATGCAGATCAGTTCCGGCCTCGTGGCCGTCGCCGGATCCGCGATGCTGTTCTTCAACATCGTGTTGTCGCGCTGGCTGTTTGGCTCGCCCATCACCCGTGAACTGACCATCGGCGCCGGTCTCGGAGTGCTCGGCATGCTGTTGGTGTTCTGGCCGGAAGTGGCGGCGTTTTCCGGCCGCGATGGCACGCTCGGTGTGGTGTTCGCGCTGATCGGTTCATTCGGCGCCTCATGCGCCAACATGGTCGCCATGCGCAATGCCAAAGCTGGACTGCCGGTACTGACCACCAATGCCTGGTGGATGCTCTGGTGCGCTGGCTTCATGGCGGTTGCAGTACCACTGTCGGGTGCGGAATTCGCGTTCGAATGGAGCGCCGGCTATGTGCTGTCGCTGCTGTACTTGGCGATCTTTGGTTCGGTGATTGCGTTCAGTTGCTATCTGGCGCTGGTCGGAAAAATCGGCGCATCGCGCGCGTCTTACATCGCCGTGCTGACACCGATTGTCGCGCTGCTGATCTCGACCGTGTTTGAAGACATGCAGTGGCACCTGTCGAGCGGCTTTGGTGTGCTGGCGATCGGTTTGGGCCAGTTCCTGATTCTGCACGGTCGCAGCAAACAGAGCGCCACACCAGCGGCGATCGTGACGACTCCTGCGGCAGCTTCCCCTGCAACACAGGCGGGCAGCGCCGCATCCTCGACGCTGAAGTCGGCAGCCTGAGTGAGTAGAGTTTCCCAGTCTGTCTGTCGATGCTTTGCGATATGACGGCTTGTCAGGGCGGGATAGCGTTGCGGCGATCCCGCCCTTTTTTTCGTCAACTCAAACCGGCTTGAGCCAATCCTCGACCGCCACACCGATAGCAATAATCAACGCATTGCCGGAAAGCGACATCAGAAAATACACACCGTAAACCAGCAGCGTGCGGCCAATGCGCCAGCCGGCACGGCCCTGCAGCAACGGAAACAGTGCCCAGGCATACAATAGCGGCGGCAACAAACGGTGAACCCAGAACACCGGGTCCGGGAACAGATAAGCCACCGGCAAAACCAAGGTTTTGATCAGATTGGACAGCGCCGTCAGAAAGCTCAGCGCGACATACCATTCAATGATTCGGCGCCGCGGCGCCAGCAGCCAGTGCGCCAGCACCGCTGGTGCCAGCAGATAGACAAACACCATGTAGTTGTTCAACGCCATGACCAGCGGCATCCATTCTTTTGCCGATGGATCCACCAACGTGACCTGGTCAAACAAACCGGAAAATGACAAAGCGGCGATGAACAGCGTGGCGCTCCAGAACAACAGCTTCAGCGGATGGCTGTAATGACTGCGATCGCCTTGCCAAAAGGCCTGAAACAATGCACTGGGCGAACGCGCCAGTGCCGCCAGCGTGCGGCCAATCGGGCCCTCTAGTTGACCCAGCTGCTCCAGCGATGGGCCAAGCAAATGACCGAGTCGCAGCGGCTCCGGCCGGCGCTCGCCGCAATGGCCGCAAAAGCGGCCGTGAACCGGCTGTTGGCAATGAGGGCAGTTGGTCGGGACCGGCTCGGTCATCAGTGCAGCTCCATGCGTCGTGCTCTGCTAAACCTAGCGGATAGCAGGACAAAAACAAAACAGCGGCTCATGGCCGCTGTTTTGTTTTGCTGCAATCCGACTCAAACGTCGAACGGATGGCGCAACAAAATGGTTTCGTTGCGATCCGGGCCGGTCGAGATAATGTCGACTGGCACGCCGAGTTCCTGCTCGATGCGCTGGATATAAGCACGCGCCTGTTTCGGCAGATCCTCGAGCTTCTTGACGCCAACAGTCGACTGTTTCCAGCCCGGCATCTCGATGTATTCCGGGACAATGCTGCCGAACTCGTCAGCCGACACCGGCGGATGGGTCAGCTGGCCGTTCTTCGAGCATTTGTAACCGACGCAGATCTTCACTGTCTCGATGCCATCGAGCACGTCGAGTTTGGTCAGACACAGACCCGACACCGAGTTGATCTGCATGGCGCGACGCAGCGCGACCAGATCGAGCCAGCCGCAGCGACGCGGGCGTCCTGTCGTGGCGCCGAATTCATGGCCGGTCTGGCGCAGTTGCTCGCCGAGTGCATCGGTCAGCTCGGTCGGGAACGGGCCGCCACCGACGCGAGTCGTGTAGGCCTTGGTGATGCCGAGCACGTAGTCGATATAACGCGGACCGAAACCGGAACCGGTGGCGGTGCCGCCAGCGGTGGTGTTCGACGAAGTCACGAACGGGAAGGTGCCGTGATCGATATCGAGACCGGTGCCTTGCGCGCCTTCGAACAACAGGTTGTCGCCACGAACGCGGGCATCATGCAGCAGACCCGGCACATCGGCGACCAGCGGCAGCAGTTCTTTGGCCCAAACTTGGCAGTCGGCCAGCAGCTGCGCTTTGTCGATCGCCGGGGCGTTGTAATAGTGCGTCAGCACGAAGTTGTGGTAATCCAGCACTTCGGTCAGCTTTTCTTCAAAGCGGGCGAAGTTGAACATGTCATCAAGACGCAGGCCGCGACGGGCGACTTTGTCTTCGTAAGCCGGGCCGATGCCGCGGCCGGTGGTGCCAATGGCGGACTTGCCGCGCTTGGCTTCACGAGCGTTATCAAGCGCGACGTGATACGGCAGGATCAGCGGCGTGGCCGGCGAAATGCGCAGCTTGCTGCGCACTTGCACGCCGGTGGCTTCCAATGCATTCATTTCTTTCAGCAGCGCCGCCGGCGACAGCACCACACCGTTGCCGATGTAGCAGGCAACGCCATCACGCAGGATGCCGGACGGGATCAGGTGCAGCACGGTTTTCTTGCCGTCGATCACCAGGGTGTGGCCGGCGTTGTGGCCGCCTTGGTAACGCACCACCGCTTGGGCGCGGTCGGTAAGGAGATCGACAATCTTGCCTTTGCCCTCGTCACCCCACTGGGTGCCGAGAACGACGACGGATTTGGCCATGACCGGACTGAAACCTCGTTTAGCTGAAACGGAAAAGAGAATAGCCGCCTGCCGGCTGACCCGGCAGGCGAAGGGGCGGATTTTACGCCTTCTTGCCGCCGGATGCCTGCTTTTTGAGCCGGCAGGTCAGACCGGAATAAGCAAATCGCGCGGTCGGTGCGTCATTATTGGGGCGTTCGTACAGATTTTGACCCGCTACCGGCTCGGCATACGAGATCATTCCGGTTGCCGCTCCGCCGGCGGTGGGACCACCAGCACCTTGTCGACCCGGTTGCGATCCATGTCGACGACTTCGAAACGGTAACCCTGCCAGTCAAAGTAATCGGCGGTCTTTGGCAAGCGGCCGAGCACCGTCATCACAAAACCGGAAACGGTGTGGTAGTCACCACTTTCCTCGTCTGGCAGTTCGCTCAGTTTGAGCACATCCTTGAGCCGGTCGATGGCCAGCAATCCGTCGACCAACAGTGAGCCGTCTTCGCGGCGCACGATATCGGCATCGTCGGTGGCGTCTTCGGACGGCATATCGCCGACGATGGCTTCCATGATGTCGGCCAGCGTCACCACGCCCTGCACGTCGCCATATTCATCAACCACCAAGGCAAAGGTTTCGCGGTGCCGCTTGAACAGGGCCATCAGCTGCATCGGCGCCACGGTTTCCGGCACATAGAGCGGTGTGCGCATGTCAGCCTGAACATCGAGTGGTTTGCCGCTCAGCAACTGATTCAGCAAGTCCTTGGCGTAAACAACACCAATGACCTGATCGAGACCGTCCCGGCATACCACCAGGCGGGAGTAATTGCAGGCCAGAATCTGGTCACGGATTTGCTCCGGCGTATCGGCGACATCAACGACAGACACATCGATGCGTGGGGTCATGATCTGATTCAGGTTCAGATCATCCATCCGCAGCACGTTGGCGACCAGCAGGCCTTCGCTCGATTCGAATACGCCGGCAGCGGTGCCTTGCTGCATCAATACTTTGATTTCTTCGTCGGTGACCGGGGCATCGCTGTCCGGTTTGGAGCCGAGCAAGCGCAGCAGTAACTCGCTCGATTTGCTGAACAGCGCCACCAACGGCGAGGCAATACGGCCGAGCGCGTTGAGCGGACGTGAAAACGCCGTCGCCAAGCCTTCCGGGTTATGCAGCGCCAGCCGCTTCGGCACCAGCTCGCCCAATACCACCGACAGATAGGTGATCAACATGACCACCAACACAACGGCAGTCGGGCGGGCGTAGTCAGCAAGCAGCGGGAATTGCAGCAGCCACGCCTCCAACGGCGCGGCCAGCGTCGCCTCACCGAAGGCGCCGGAAAAAATGCCGATGGTGGTGATGCCGACCTGAATCGTCGACAGGAAATGGCCCGGCTCGTTGGCCAGCTTCAAGGCTGCGGCAGCACCGTGACTGCCGGCATCGGCGCGCTGTTGCAGCCGCACTTTGCGCGACGACACCACGGCGATTTCCGACATGGCGAACACGCCATTCAGCACAATCAGAAAAAGAATGATCAGCAGATCCATGGCAGCCGTTCCCAATGCTCAGCATCCGGCGCACGCGCCAGCAAAACGTTCATCAACGTATCCAATACAAAGACAATGCGCCTGCCAGCATGCAGAGCAAGCCGAGCCAACGTAAGGTGTTATCGGGGAGTTGCGCCGCCTGCAACAAGCTGAGGCGAAAGCGCTGCGGACTCAGAAACGGCAGCAAGCCTTCCAGCACCATCGCGAGTGCGAGACCGGCGAAAAGATCGGACCATGAAATGTTCATGGTCCGTACCGATGATCAGAAAACAGGGAACACTGGCCGCAGGCTGACAGTACCTGCGGCCACGCTAAGTCAGCGCCCATTCTTGCTCTTCAGGTATTTGAAGAAGTCGCTGTCCGGGTCCATGACCATGACATCCTGCTCGTTCTTGAACGTCGCCTTGTAGGCATCGAGCGAGCGCAGGAAGGAATAGAACTCCGGATTGCGCTGATAAACGTCAGCATAGATCTTGGCGGCCTGGGCATCGCCCTCACCGCGGATCCGGCGCGATTCCTGATCGGCTTGCGCCAGGATGATCTTGACGTTGGCGTCGGTCTGCGAGCGGATGATATTGGCGCGCTTTTCACCGTCCGAACGCAACTCGGTGGCTTTCTTCTGCCGTTCCGAGCGCATCCGGCTGTACACCGATTCCGACACTTCTTCCGGCAGGTTGATCTGCTTGATGCGGATATCGACGATCTCAACGCCCAAATCGGCCGCATCTTTCTTGACCGTATCAAGCAGCGAGCCCATCGCTTCCAGCCGGTTGGCCGACACCAGATCACGGATATTGCGCTTACCAAACTCGTCCCGAACGCCAGCGTCGATCTTGCGCTCCAGCAAATCTTCGGCGCGGCGGATATCACCGTTGGTCGACAGGTAGAAGCGCGACACGTCGGCGACCTTCCATTTGACGAAGGAGTCGACGATGACGTCTTTCTTCTCTTGCGTGACAACCCGATCCGGCTCGCCTTCCAGGTTCTGTACCCGGGCATCGATGCGGCGCACGGTATCGACAAACGGTGTCCGGAAATGCAGGCCCGGACCGAACACCGTCGGCTTGCCTTCGGCATCCCGCTTGACTTCACCAAACGCCAGCACCAGCGCGCGTTCACGCTGATCGACGACAAACAAGGTACTGGCGGCGATCAAGCCAAGCACCACGATCAACAGCAGCAACGAAAGTGTACGCGTACCCATGATCAGCGAGCTCCTTCGGCAGCAGCGGCGGCGGCGGCGTTGTCACGCCGGCCCGACATCTTGTCGAGCGGCAGGTACAGCATGTTGTTGCCTTTCTCGACATCCACCATGACTTTGCTGACCTTGCTCATGATCTCTTCCATCGTTTCGATGTAAAGACGGTCGCGGGTAACCTGCGGCGCGGCCAAGTATTGCGGCAGCAGTTTTTCGAAGCGCTGCACCTCACCTTTGGCGCGGGCAATTTCCTGCTGCTTGTAGGCATCGGCTTCCTGCAGCACGCGCTGGGCCTGCGCTTCCGCCAGCGGGATGTTCTTGCTCTGATAGGCCTCGGCTTCTTTCACCACCCGATCCTGATCTTCGCGCGCCTTGATGGCGTCATCGAACGCGGCACGAACGGCATCCGGTGCTTTCGCTTCCTGGAAGTTGACGTCGGCCAAATCGATACCGGCATTGTAGGGTTCCAGAATCGTACGCATTTCTTCCCGGGTTTCACTCTGAATGGCGGACTTGCCGACGGTCAGAATGTCATCCAGGGTCGAGCGGCCGATGACCGAACGCAGCGCCGATTCGGCCGCCTGAGTCACGGTGAAATCCGGATCCACCAGATTGAACTTGAACGCTTGCGGATCGCTGATGCGGTACTGCACCGACAGCGAGACATCGACCAGGAATTCGTCTTCGGTCAGCATGCGGCCACGAATCAGCTCCTGATTCACCGAGCTGGTGTTGACGATTTCTTTCTGCTCGATGAGCGGTGCCCGCCAATGCAAGCCAGCACCTTCAGTGCGGTTGTATTCACCGAAACGCAGCACCAAGGCTTTTTCTTTTTCATCGACGGTGTAGAAACCGACCGCGACATAAATGAGCGCGACCACAGCGAGACCGGCAACGCCGATCACGCCGCCACCGCCTTTGCCGACACTGCCGTTACCGCCGGCGTTGCCGCCACCAAAAATGCCACCGAGTTTCTTGCTGAATTGTTTCAGCGCTTCGTCCAGATCCGGCGGACCTCCCTGCGGCTTGCGGCGCTGACCCCAAGGGTCCTGGTTGCCGCCACCGGGTTCATTCCAAGGCATGGCTAGTGCTCCACGTAGGCAAAAGCTTCAGTTGTTGAAGCGGGTGAAATCTGTGCACGTTCAAGTGCTTGTTCCGGCAGATCGTCCGGCACATCGGAGCCGGAATTGTGCGGTGCCGGGATATACGGCTGCAAGTCCGGGTCCCGCTGCATCCGGGCCCAATCGACAGCTTTAATCTGTAACGAAAGGTGGCTGACACCGTGCTCGTCAATCTGCTCGGACTGGATCGCATGCAGCGCGTACAAACGGGCGCGCACTTTGCCCGCAGCGGGCGGCAGCGACAGGGTCAGCGTCAACTCGGTGTCGGCCACACGCTCGGCGATTGCATCGAGCAATGCCGGCAAACCGGCGCGGCTGTGTGCCGACACCCAGGCGCGCACGGGTACGCCGTTTTCGTCGCGGTCGACCCGCGCACTGAGCTCCGGTTGCAAATCGATTTTGTTGTACACCGTCAGCCGCGGTACTTCGTGCGCGCCAATCTCTTCCAGCACGCCTTCGACCGAGCGGATTTTGTCATCGCGCATCGGGTCAGCCACATCGACCACATGTACGATCAAATCGGCTTCCCGGGTTTCCGTCAGCGTCGCTTTGAAGGCATGAACCAGATCGTGCGGCAAATGCCGGATGAAGCCGACCGTATCCGCGAGCAGCGCATCGACCCGATCGACCGGCAGTTTGCGCAGGGTCGGGTCGAGCGTCGCGAAGAGCTGATCGGCGGCATAGACCTCGCTGGTGGTGAGCGCATTGAACAGCGTCGATTTGCCGGCGTTGGTGTAACCGACCAGGGCGACGGTGCGCACTTCATTGCGCCGGCGCGCGCGCCGGCTTTGCTCACGCTGCTCGGCGACTTTTTCCAGCCGTTTTTCAATCTGATCGATTTTCGCCATGACCAAGCGACGGTCGGTTTCGAGCTGGGTTTCACCGGGCCCGCGCATGCCGACGCCGCCGCCACGCTGACGATCGAGGTGGGTCCAGCCGCGGACCAGCCGCGTTGAAATGTGTTTGAGCTGGGCCAGCTCGACCTGCAGCTTGCCCTCGAAGGTCTGGGCGCGCTGGGCAAAAATATCGAGAATCAAACCGACCCGATCGACCACCCGGCATTGCAGCAGCCGTTCGAGGTTGCGTTCCTGGGCCGGTGACAACTGGTGATTGATGATCGCGACTTGGGCACCGTGCGCCTGCACGGCAGCCTTCAATTCTTCGGCCTTGCCTTCGCCGAGGTAATACTTCGGGTCCGGCACTTTGCGCGAACCGGTGATCAATTCGAGTACCGTCAGCCCGGCCGAACGGACCAGCTCTTTCAGCTCGGCCACGTCTTCGGCGTAATCGCCGTTGGCAAAATCCAGGTGCACGAGGACGGCCGCCTCGCCACCGGCATGACGGTCAAACATGCAGGAACTTCATCAATGAAAGGAGGGACGCTGAGGGCATCAGCGACAGCCGGCGGACGAACCGCCGGCTGTGTGGTAACGGATTATTCGTTGCCCGGTTGGCTGACTTCATCTTCCGTCGCTTCGGTGCCGCTGGCACCGGGTGCGCCACCATGATGCGGCAGCCGGACATTGCGGGCCGGCACGACCGTCGAGATGGCGTGCTTGTAAACCATTTGGCTGACCGTGTTCTTGAGCAGCACGACAAACTGATCGAACGACTCAATCTGGCCCTGCAATTTGATGCCATTGACCAGGTAAATCGAAACCGGAACGCGCTCACGGCGCAAGGCGTTCAGGAAAGGGTCTTGTAACGACTGCCCTTTGGACATGATGGGATTCTCCTTGTTGATTGTGTTGTCGCCGCGCTTACCGCCTTGCGCGGGCCTTTTTGCAGACTGGATAAACAATAAAAATGCCACGGGCGCAAATCGGGCGCCGCTGCACAATTGTAGCCGATGGACTGGCCAACTGCCGGTGAGATGGGTACGGCCGTGACTGAATTCAAGATCATTCATATCAGTGGCCGATCAGACTAAAGCCCTGTTTTGCCTCAGGGCTTTATCAAAGTGAGCACTTGCTCCAGCGCGGCGACCGACCGTTCGCCCGTGTACTCGCTCAGGCTCAGAGCCAGCGGCCAGCCACGCAGCCAGGTGTTTTGTCGTTTGGCCAGTTGCCGGGTCGCCGCGATGCCGCGCTCGCGCAGTTCCGCCAGCGCTTGTGGCTGACCACGGTCGCGGGCGTCCAGCCACTCCCAGCACTGGCGATAGCCAACACAGCGCATCGACGGCAGCTCCGGCTGCAAATCGCCCCGGCGACGCAGCCGCTCGACTTCTTCAATCAAACCGGCGGCCAGCATGGCATCAAAGCGTTCGGCGATGCGCTGGTGCAGCCAGGCCCGGTCCGGCAACAGGCCGACCTGGACGAAGCGATGCGCGCCCGACCGGCTGTCCGCTTGGGCCGCCTGCTGCCAGAGCACCGACATCGGCTGACCGGTCACCGCGATGACTTCGAGCGCCCGCAGCAGCCGCTGCGGATCGTTCGGGTGTATCCGCGCCGCCGCAGCGGGGTCGAGCTGCTGCAGGCGCGCGTGCAGGGCGGTCAGTCCCAGCTGCTCACGCTCCTGTTCCAGCCGTGCCCGCACCGCCGGATCGGCATCGGGCAGGTCGGCAATGCCGTCAATCAACGCCTTGAAATACAGCATGGTGCCGCCGACCAGCAGCGGCAGCCGGCCCCGCTGATGGGCGCGCGCGATCAGCGCCAACGCATCGGCACGAAAACGCGCGGCAGAATAGCTTTCCAAGGGATCGCAGATATCGATGAGCGCGTGCGGATAGCGAGCGAGCTCAGCGGCATCGGGCTTGCCGGTGCCGATATCCATGCCGCGATAAATCAGCGCCGAATCGACACTGATGAGATCGACCGGCAACCGATCGGCGATAGCTTCGGCGAGCGCGGTTTTGCCAGCGGCGGTCGGCCCCATCAGACACAGCACCGGTGGCAGCGACGGATCGGTTCGGCCGATGCCAGCACCGCTTTGATTGATGTGACTCACTCCGGACACAGCGCCTCCCATTGCGCACAAGTCGGCACCACCGCGAGTTCGGCGGCAGCGGGGGCAGCGGTGTCCGCCCAGCTGACAATGGCCTGCCAGAACGACAGCGACGCGCAGCTGGCTTGTTCCAACACGTGCGCTGTCGCGAGTGTTAGCCAACTGTCGACCGGCGCCATGGCGAGTGCCGGCAACAGCTGCGGCCAATTCGCACCGCGCAGACAGGCTGGCGCCGCCAGCAAGCGATCGTCGTGCAAGTGAAAACCGTGCCGCGCCAAATGTTCACGGCTCGCTACGGGCAATTCCGGCAGAGTCACGGGCAACAGCAGCGGCAAGGTCGGCACCGGCGTGGCAGTGAACCAATGCTGCTGCAGCCAGACCCGCAACAAAGGCGCAACCGGCCACAGCCGCACCGGCTGCCGCGCATCGAGCAGCAACGTCGGACTGACCCGCTGCAACCAGCGCTCATCGGCACGATCATTGGCTGCAGCCAGCGCTCGCGAAACGC
>CAMLKQ010000013.1 GCA_946480585.1 uncultured Kangiella sp. | reverse complement strand
TGGAGCTTTCGCTCTCCCACCCTACCGACCACAGCGCCGATCAGCGCATCGTGCTGCGCCGTCAGCAGGGCCAGCAATACCTTGGTGATGCCAATCTGACGCGCCACGCCAATTGGCATGTGCAGCTGCAACCTGACGATGCCAGCTGGCGCTTGCGCGGCCGTTGGCAGTCGCCGACGGCAACCAAACTGAGTCCGGAAGTTCTGTAATCGACTGCGCTGCTGTAACGGCTGCCAGCCGTTCATTCGCCGAGGATGTCTGTCGTGAATTGCTTCCACTGCGCTGAAGCGTGCCCCACCGATACGCCGTTTCGCGCCACGCTCGATGGCGTCAACCGCGAGTTTTGTTGCGCCGGCTGTCAGGCGGTTGCCGAAACCATTTATCAAAGCGGGCTTGGCAGCTATTACAGCTACCGTCAGGCGCCGGCCAAACGTCAGGAAGCCGGTGTCCCGGCCGAGCTGCTCGCCGCACTGGAACAAAGCGCACGCGCGTCGGCCTGTCTGGAAGAAAGCGGCGAAGAAAGTCGCGTCGCCCTGTTTGTCGAGGGCTTGAATTGCCCGGCATGCAGCTGGTTGCTGGAGCGGCATTTGCGCCAACAGCCCGGTGTCCGCGATGTGCAAATCCAGTTGTCTGCGCGTCGCCTGTTGCTGCGCTGGGATCATCTGCAGCAACCATTGCGCCAGCTGCTGGCCGAACTGCAGCGGATCGGTTATCAGGCAACGCCGTTTGCGCCGGATCAGGTCGAGCAGCAGCTGGAACAGGAAGGTCGAGAGCTGTTGAAGCGACTCGCTGTTGCCGGTTTCGGCATGATGCAGGCGATGATGTATGCCGTTGGCTTGTACCTCGGCGTCATTGGCGATCTCGACAAGACCCATGAGCTTTGGCTGCGCTGGAGTTCCTTGTTGGTTTCGCTGCCGGTGTTGCTGTACAGCTGCCAGCCATTCACCCGGAATGCAATCACTGCCCTGCGCCTGCGCAGCCTGAACATGGATGTGCCGGTTGCCGCGGCGATGTGGCTGGCATTCTTGGCCAGTTGCTGGAACACCGTGCAGCAGCAGGGCCAGGTCTATTTTGAATCGATCAGCATGTTTGCCTTTTTGCTGTTGCTCGGCCGTTATCTGGAATTGAAAGCGCGGCAACGGGCAACGCGCGCTGCTGGCTTGCAGCAACGCCTGTTGCCGCAAACGGCACGGATCTGGCGCGACGAACAATGGCAACGAATCGCGCTGAGTGATGTATTGGTCGGCGAACGCATGCTGGTGCAAGCCGGTGAAACGGTGCCGGCCGATGGCGCCGTTGTATCCGGCTCGGCCGGCGCTGACGAAAGCCTGCTGACCGGTGAGCCGGCACTGGTCAACAAACAGGTTCATGATGCTGTGCTGGCCGGCAGCACAATCAGCGGCGGCGCATTGGAACTCACCGTCACCCGCAGCGGTACTGATACTTACATCGCGCAACTGACCCGCTTGCAGGATGAAGCGCTGGCGCAGCGCCCTGCCCTGCAACTGCTGGCCGACAATGTCGCGCGCTGGTTTGTCGCCGGCGTGTTGCTGCTGGCAGTGTTGGTGTTTGCCGGTTGGTGGCAAGTCGATGCCAGTCGCGCATTTGATATCACGCTCGCGGTATTGGTTGTCACCTGCCCGTGCGCGCTTTCACTCGCCTTGCCGACAGCATGGGCTGCCGCCACACATCAATTGCTGCGCGAAGGGGTATTGCTGCGCCGCGCGGCGGTGCTGGAAAAGCTGGCGACGTTGACCGATGTCGTGTTCGACAAAACCGGAACGCTGACCACGGGCGCGCTGCAAATCACCGCCGTGCGCACCCGTGACGATCAGGACAGAAGCACGGTGCTGGCGCTCGCCGCTGCGCTTGAGCAGCACTCCTCGCACCCGATCGCACGTGCATTTCATCCGCATGCCAGTCATCCATATCTCGCCAAAGCGGTTGCCGAAACCGCTGGGCTTGGCGTCAGCGGCGACATCGCCGGCCGCCAGTACTGGCTCGGCCAGAAAAGTTGGCTGCCGGCGGCCGCACAGGCTGCCGTGCACGACGGTGAAATTGCCCTTGCCGACAGCGAGGGCTGGTTGGCGTCATTTCAGTTGCAGGATGAGTTGCGCAGTGATGCAGCAGCCTTGTGCCGCGAATTGCGCGCCAGCGGTTTGCGTTTGCACTTGCTGAGCGGCGATCACCACGCCGCCGTCGAACGCTGCGCGCAGGCGCTCGGCATTGACGCGGTACATGCACGGCAATCCCCGGCGCAAAAGCGGGATTACGTGCAAGCCTTGCAACGGCAAGGCCATAAACTCCTGATGCTCGGTGATGGCATCAACGACGCGCCGGTGCTCGCGGCCGCCGATGTCTCGATGGCCATTGGCAGCGGTGCCGATTTCGCCCGCCGCGCCGCTGATGCCGTGCTGCTGCAAAGCCAGCTGACCGTGATCGCGCGGGCGATGCAGGTTGCCAAGCAAACCCGGCGCATCGTGCGCGAGAATCTGGCGTGGGCATTGATTTACAATCTGGTCGCGCTGCCGGCGGCGATTGCCGGCGTGCTGACGCCGTGGCAGGCCGCCATCGGCATGTCGCTGTCGTCGCTGCTGGTCACGGTCAATTCCTTGCGTCTGCTACGCGCAGCGCCCGCCGTGACCGAACCGCTGCGCTCCACCACTTTGCTTGAGTCCGCCGCATGAGCGCCATTTATCTGCTGATCCCACTCGCCATGTTGGTGTTGGCGTTGTCGGTATGGCTGTTTTTCTGGGCAGTCAAGCGCGGTCAGTTTGATGATCTCGACAGCCCCGGCCACAGCATTCTGATGGACGATGAACCGTCGTCGCGGCAAACGGCGCAGCGCAAGCCAAGCGATTCGGATAGCGCTACGCCATGACCGATACCAGCTGGCTGCTTGCCGCCGCGTTGTCCGGTTTGTTCAGCGCCGGCCATTGCCTGCCTATGTGCGGCGGTTTTGTCACCCTGCTCGCTCAGAGCGTTGCTTCGCAGCCGTTCTGGCAGCGGTTGCTGCTGGTGCTCGGTTTCAGCATTGGTCGGGTCGCCACCTACACCCTGCTCGGCCTCGGCCTTGGCGCCATCGTGCAGGCGGCCGTGCTCGGCAGCGGCTGGCAATGGCTGGCAGTGATCCTGCGGCTGCTGTCGGGCTTGCTGCTGGTGCTGATGGGCTTGTATGTGGCCCGGTTCTGGTTTGGCCTGACCAAACTCGAGCGGCTTGGTGCGCGCCTGTGGCCCAGGCTGCAACCGGCGCTGCAAAAGCTGCGCAGCATTCGCCATCCCGGCCAGGCCTTGGCCGCCGGTGCCATCTGGGGGCTGCTGCCCTGCGGCCTGGTCTACAGCGCACTGGCGACGGCGGCGACCCGGGCCGATGCCAACGAAGCCGCGCTGTTCATGGCGGCGTTCGGGCTCGGCACCCTGCCGGCGCTGACCGCCGCCGGCCTGCTCAGCACGCCGCGCAGCAAACCCTTGCCACCGGCGCTACGGGTCGGCGCCGGCCTGGCCTTGATTGGACTCGGCCTCTGGATTGCCGCCATGAGCGTGCAGGCCATTCCCGTTGGCGCTGATCCACATCAACACCACCACCACGTCCACTGACCGGCGAGTTGATCACGGTCAATCCCTAGTTGCCTGCTTGGTCATAGACTGGCCACATTCATTCTGAATGCATCAATTGCCCATTTCGTTCAGAGGCAATGGTCGCGATGAACTGCTCAGTCCGACCCAAACCGACGCTGGCTACAGGAGCCACTTCATGACGATGATCCTGAATTTTCCGATTCAGCAGGCGCCCACCGCCATCAATCGCGATCTGATCGCCCGTTACAACCTCAGCGGTCCGCGCTACACCTCTTACCCGACCGCTTTGCAATTTCGCAACGACTTCACCGTGCAGGACTACCAGAAAGCGCTGGCCAGCCTGAATCCGGAAACGCCGTTGTCGCTGTACCTGCACATGCCGTTCTGCGCGACGTTGTGCTACTACTGCGCCTGCAACAAGATTGTCACCAAAGACCGCACCAAGAGCGGTACTTATGTCGAATACCTCAAGCGCGAAATTGCCATGCATGCCAAAAACCTTGGTCGCAAGCCCAAGGTCAAGCAGATGCATTGGGGTGGCGGCACACCGACCTTCCTGAGTCATCCGGAAATGGCGGCCGTGGTCAAGACACTGCACCAGTATTTTGATTTTGCCCCACGCGACGACGGCGAATACGCCATCGAGATCGATCCGCGTTCCATCCAATCCGACACGCTGGCCTTCCTCGGTGAACTCGGCTTCAACCGGGTCAGCCTCGGTGTGCAGGATTTCGATGAACGGGTGCAACGTGCAGTAAACCGCATCCAATCGTATGAGCAAACCGAACAGGCCGTGTTGCAATCGCGCGCACACGGATTCCGTTCGCTCAACATCGATTTGATCTATGGATTGCCGTTCCAGACCGAAGAAAGTTTCCGCCACACGCTGGAAAAAGTGCTGACCTTGCAGCCGGATCGGCTGTCGATTTTCAACTACGCACACCTGCCGACCCACTTCAAGCCGCAGCAGGCCATTCCAACCTATGCCCTGCCGAGCCCGGAAGAAAAGCTGCGCATCATGGAATACACGGTTGGTTTCCTGACCCGCTCCGGTTACGCCCACATCGGCATGGATCACTTCGCCAAGCCGGATGATGAGCTGGCGGTGGCGCAACGTAATGGCCAGCTGCAGCGCAATTTCCAGGGCTACAGCACGCACGCCGAATGCGAGTTGCTGAGTCTGGGCGTGTCGTCGATCAGCCAGATCGGCGATTACTACTTCCAGAACGTCAAGGATCTGGAGCAGTACTACGCCATGCTCGACGAGCACAAGCTGCCGCTTTGGCGCGGTGTCAAGCTCGACGAAGACGATCGCATCCGCCGCGCTGTCATCATGCAGCTCATCTGCCATTTCCATCTCGAGTTTGCCAAGGTGGAAGCGCAGTTTGGCATCCGCTTTCGCGACTACTTCAAACGCGAGCTGGAGCGGCTACAGGAGTTTGTCGATGACGGTTTGTTGCTGATCCATGACGAGGGCATGGAAGTCACGCCGCTCGGCCGGCTGCTGATTCGCAATATCTGCACCACGTTCGACCGCTATCTGTCGGACATGGCGGAAGGTCGTTATTCCCGCTTGATATGACCAGACCTGTCGATAATTCCCTACAGCTCGCGGTTGCTCCGGCACCGCGAGTCACCTATTCTAGCTGCCACTGCCCACAAGGAGCACGGTCCCATGCGCGCCATTGACGTCGCGAGCCCGGTACTGCCGAAAATTTCCTGCCAGCAATGCAGTATCAGCCAGCTCTGTCTACCGGTCAGTTTGGCCGAGGCCGAAGTTGAGCACTTGGACAGCATCATCAAGCGCAACCGCCCGCTGCACCGCGGCGAACACCTGTTCCGGGCTGGCGAGAACTTTCAATCGCTGTTCGCCATTCGTGCTGGCAGCCTGAAAACCTACACCGTGTCACCAGATGGTGAGGAACAGATCACCGGCTTCCATCTCGCTGGTGAAGTGATTGGCCTTGACGCGGTCTATCGGCAGTCACATCCCAGTTTCGCCATGGCAATGGAAACCACGATGGTGTGTGAGTTGCCGTTCGAACAGCTGGAAGAACTCTCTGGCAGCATTCCCGGCCTGCGTCAGCAGTTGCTGAAAGTGATGAGCCGGGAAATTCTTGAAGATCAGGAATTGCTGTTGTTGCTCAACAAGAAGAATGCCGAAGAACGGCTGGCGGCGTTCCTGATCAACCTGTCGACCCGTTATGCCCGCCGTGGCCGTTCAGCACAACGTTTCCTGTTGCCAATGACGCGTGGCGACATCGGCAATTATCTCGGCCTCACCATCGAAACCGTCAGCCGCCTGTTTACCCGTTACCAGAAAGCGGGGCTGATCCAGGCCAACGGCAAGGAAGTGACAATTCTCGAAATGAAGACGATGAGCGAGATGGCGGGTACCAACTGTGCCCACACCGCTTGACGGTGTTCTTTTCCCCAGACATTTCGCGGCAAATTTCTGGACAGCAAAACCGGGCAACAGCCCGGTTTTTTGTTGCCATTACCAGTGCAGGCTGTCGTCAGCGTTTCGGCAGCGCCCGGCGCACAGCCTCGACCACCTCATCCAGCCCGCCGATTCCGACCCGCTGATGGCTCAGGCGGCCCTGCGCATCCAGTACGCTGATGGTGTTGGAATGGGCAATCTCCTCGCCCTCCTGCCGGTATTTTACATTGAACAACAACGCGAGCTCGCGGGTATCATCGGCGCTACCGCGCAGGAACTGCCAGCGTTCAGCGGCGAGTTTGTGGGTGCTGAGAAACTTGGCCATGGTTTCCGGCGTATCGCGATCAGGGTCAAGCGTCACCAGCGTGAACCGCACTTGCGCTCGTTCGTCAGCAGACAGCTTCTGCTCGACCCGCTGCAAATCGGCAACAATCACCGGGCACATGCTCAGGCAATGACTGTAAACAAATGCCAACACCTGCGGCTTGCCGGCCAGCGTCGGCAACATCACATGCTCATTTCGGCTATTGGTCCAATGGGTTTCGCTTTGATAAAGCGAATCGGCCGGCAAGGGCTCGTCAGCCAGCGCCACACGGCTTGCCACGCCACTGAGGCAGCTCAACACCAACGCCAACTGCCAACTTTTCAAGCGAAACCGCGACAGGAATAAACGTTTCATCGTGCTTCCTCATTGTCATAGGCACAGCGAAAACCGAGATTGACCACGGTGTAATGACCTTGCAGTGACGAACGCAAGGCATAGCGCATGAACGCCGCGTACTGACTCGGGTCGGCACTGCCAGCAGCGGCAGAACCGCAGAAGAATTGATTATCGACTGCACTGTCGCCGCGTGACTCGCCGGTGGTCAGTGAGCTGCTGAAATCCTGGGTCCATTCCCAAATCAAGCCGTGCATGTCCTGCACGCCGTAACGGTTCGGCTCGCGCTGACCAACTGCCGGCGCAATTGCCGGTGTCGTCGCCGAGTACCAGGACAGAATGCGCTTTTCGTCCAGTTGCGGATCGAGACTGCCGGTAGCTGCGACGTACTCCCATTCGGCGGTGGTCGGTAAGCGACCTCCGCGAGCCTGACAGAATGCTTTGGCCGCAAACCACGAAATATGTGTTACTGGCGCCTGCGTTTCCTCAGGTCTCGGTGTGAAGTTTCCGTTGCCATCGGATTGCCAGGACTGCAAGTAACGGGAATCGGCAAATAACGGCGCGATACGGCCCCGTTGCCAGCGCGGGTGGGCGGTAGCGAACGCTGCAAATTCAGCATTGGTGGTGGGTACGCGATCCAGCCAGAACGGCTTGATTTCAGTCGGCGCTTGCTCGGCGGTGGCGAACAGGGGCCGGTATTGCCCCGCAGGAATGCTCATTCGCTCAGCGGCCGTCACCGCCATGCCGACAGCGAACAATACCGTGCTGATCACCAGCCGTTTACTGTTGACACTCACGCTCATGATCGCACTCCAGTGAACTCCATTGCGATGTCGGCTGACGGCGACTGCAAACTGCCATCAACCGACCCGCAAAGTCACTTCAGCGTTGCCGAGATAACTCAGTGAATGTCCGCGGCCGCTTTCGTGGTGGCGCGCACTTTCTTGACATCATCAACCGTGACGCTGCCGCCCTTGTTGCCCCAGCTGTTCAGGATGTAATTGACCACGTTGGCAGTGGATTCGTCATCCAGCTTGACCGCCGGCATCGCGCCGACATAAGTCTTGCCGTTGACCTTGATTTCACCCTGACGACCATTCAGCACCACACTGATGGCGCGCAGCTTGTCTTCCAACAGGAAGTCCGATTTTGCCAACGGTGGGAATGCGGCCGGCACGCCTTCACCATTCGGCTGGTGGCAGGCAGCGCAGTTTTGGT
The DNA here is from genome assembly GCA_946480585.1 of uncultured Kangiella sp. The sequence continues at coordinate 9,213 of CAMLKQ010000013.1, read as the reverse complement.
CATAGACACGCTGACCGGCTGCGACCTGCTCTTCCAGCGTCTGCGCGGGAGCTTTCTTCGGCGAGCCACCATTGAGCGACTGGACCGCACCACCTTCCGGCAGATAGACCGTATCGGACTGCTTGCCTGAATAGATGGTCTTGTTTTCTTGGCCGCTGACTTTCAGCATGCCAAGTGCGCCTTTGTTGAAGGCACGGAAAATCGAGTGATCGACCATGATGAACGTGCCGGGTACGTCCAGTTTGAAATCGACAATCGCGGTACCGCCGGCCGGCACCAGTTCGGTTTCAACGTTGCGGTTGACTGCCGTGCCACCTTCAATGAACACGCGATCAAAAATCTCGCCGATCACGTGGAAGCTCGATACAAGGTTCGGGCCGCCGTTGCCGACATACAGACGCACGGTTTCACCCACTTCGGCGGTGATGGCGTTGTCACCCGTCAAAGCACCGACCGAACCGTTGAACACGACGTAATCCGGTTGTTCCTTGATCGCTTTTTCCATGTCGAACGGTTGCAGACCGGCTTCGCCGTAGGCACCTTTGGTGTAGAAATCGCCCTGCATCACATAGAATTCTTTGTCGACTTTCGGCAGGCCTTCTTTCGGTTCGACCAGAATCAGCCCGTACATGCCGTTGGCGATGTGCATGCCGACCGGCGCGGTCGCACAGTGATACACATACAAGCCTGGATTCAGCGCTTTGAAGCTGAACTGTGAGCTGTGCCCCGGCGCCGTGAACGAAGCGGCCGCACCGCCGCCAGGACCAGTCACCGCGTGCAGATCGATGTTGTGCGGCATCTTGCTGCTCGGGTGATTGGACAGGTGGAATTCCACCTCATCGCCTTCCTTGATCCGGATGAAGCTGCCCGGCACGTTGCCGCCGAAAGTCCAGAAGGTGTAATCAACACCATCGGCCATGCGCTTGACCACTTCGGTGGTTTCCAGATGCACGACCACTTTGGCGTTGTGTTTGCGGGTGATCGGGGCTGGCACGTGTGGTGCCTCCGCCAATACGGCTTTTTCTACCGGTAGAGCGGCGTTGGCCATGGCACTCCACAGCAGTGGCAGTACCAACAGAGCCTTGGGAAATGCGCGACGCATAATGGACTCCTGACAGGTTTGAACAACAATGAACAGAATCAAATTTCGTTGTGTTCAGCCTATGCCCCTGCGGCGCCTGCGGACTTGATTCCAGTCAATAAGATGTATTTTATGTGAATCAATAAAGGTTCGCGTCCGACCACCGCCGCCCTTTCGCGCCAGAAACGCTATGAATCAGCAGCAAAAAGGCCGCCCGAAGGCGGCCTTTTTTTGATCAGGACTGCTGTCCCGGCCGGGATTGACCAGCGAGCTCAGTAGATGTCCGCGACGGTATTGCGAACGTTGAACTTGCCGGTCGGCGTGATCAGGCGCTTGTCCTTGATCACATGCTTCAACTGACGGGTCTTGTCATCAAGGATGACAATCGCCGACTGCTGATTCTGACCGTTCCAGACCGAGAACCAGACTTCATCACCAGCAACGTTGTACTCCGGCTGCACGACGCGCTTCGGTCCTTCACCCAAATCCGCCATCTCGGCAATCGGCAGCACCTGGAAACCACCATCCAGATTGTTGACGTCAAACACCGCAATGCTCTGGCTGACTTTGACATCCGGATTCAGCGGCGTATCAACCCACAGGTTCTTCGAGTTTGGATGGCTCTTGACGAACAGCGAACCGCCGCCCTGCCCCTTCAGCACGCGCACGACTTTCCAGGCATGGTCCTTGTGCCTGGCCGGATCGGTGCCGATGAAAGTGATCTTGTCATTACCAAGTGCCGAGGTGACCCAGACCGGCCCGAATTTCGGATCGACCAGGTTGGCGCCGCGACCCGGGTGCGGAATGCTGTCGACGTCGATCAGCGCTTCCAGCTCACGCTCTTTCGAATCGACGACGGCAATTTTGTCCGACTTGTTCGCTGCGGTCAGGAAGTAACGATGAGTCGCATCCCAGCCGCCGTCATGCAGAAACTCGGCCGCATCGATGGTCTTGACGTTGATGTTTTTCAAGTCGCGATAATCGACCAACAGGATCTTGCCGGTTTCCTTGACGTTGACGATGAATTCCGGATGTTCATGCGAGGCCACAATGGCGGCAACGCGCGGTTCCGGGTGGTATTCCTGGGTGCTGACAGTCATGCCACGCGTCGAGACGATCTTGAACGGCTCCAGCGTAGCGCCGTCCATGACCACGTATTGCGGCGGCCAGTAAGCACCGGCGATCGCGTACTTGTCTTCAAAGCCCTTGAACTTTGAGGTTTCAACCGAACGCGCTTCCAGACCAATCTTGATCGTCGCAACCTTGTCCGGTACTTTCATCCACATATCGATCATGTCGATGCGGCCATCGCGACCGATGGTGAAGCAATAGCGGCCCGATGCCGAAATACGCGAAATGTGCACCGCGTAGCCGGTTTTGATGATGTTGATGATTTCTTTGGTGTCGCCATCGATCAACGCGACTTCACCGGAATCGCGCAGCGTTACCGCAAACACGTTGTCGATGTTGTAGCCGTTTTCTTTCTTGGTCGGGCGTTTGTCGACTGGCACATGCAGCTGCCAGCTTTCGCGCATTTCCTTCATGCCCCATTCCGGCGGCTGCGGCGGCTCATGCTGGAGGAAGCGCGCCATGTCGTCGATTTCCTTGTCACTCAACTGACCGCTGGTGCCCCAGTTCGGCATACCGGCCGGAGAGCCGTAGGTGATCAAGGCTTTCAGATAATCGGTGCCACGCTGACGGGTAATGTCGGTGGTCAGCGGTTTGCCGGTTGCGCCTTTGCGCAGCACGCCATGGCAGCCGGCGCAACGCTCGAAATAGATCTGGGTGGCGTGGGCAAAATCGTCTTTGCTGATCGCCGGGCCTTCGCTGGTGACCAGATTTTTGGTGTCAGCCGCTTTGATTGGCGAGGCGGCGCCTTGGTATTTCAGTTCCGGGTCGCTGGCTTTCGGGTGCGATGCGGCGGCGGTTTTCTTGTCGACCTTGCCGGTCCGAACGGCCGCCACGTCTTTGGCGCTGACGTAACCCGCTTTGTTGCCCCAGCTATTCAGGACATAGCTGATGACATCTGCCACTTCTTCGTCTTTCAGGTAGGCAAGATTCGGCATCACGCTGTTGTATTTCTGGCCGTTGACCCTGATCTCGCCACTCAAGCCGTGAATGACGGCCGCAATGGCTTTCTTTTTGTCTTTGGCAAAGTAATCCGATTTTGCCAACGGCGGGAATGCGCCCGGCAAGCCGGCACCGGTGGCCTGGTGGCAGGCCGTGCAGTACTTCTCATACAAGGCCTTGCCGCGCGCCAACTGCTGCGATTGCGCGCCCTGCGCGGCTTCCGCCTTGTGTTCGGCCAATGGATCCGCTGCCGATACGGTTCCGGCCGCCATACCCATTACCAAGCTTACGGCCCATGCCACATGGTGGAACCTGAGCTTTGTCATGATCGCCTCCTGGGGTTTCAACAAACCGCGACGGGCGTCTTGCCCGCTTTGCGAGAATGTTCCGCCCGGGTCCGATTCACCCGATTGACCCTGATCAAATGAGGGTTAAAAGATGCGTTTAATCTGAATCTACGCGCGAACAGACGACGAAAACGCAGCAGAACAGCGCTCAAGGCATGCCGGGCCTTTGACTATAGTCAAAATCGCCCGGCTCGCGACCGCGCAGGCTTGCCGCCGTCTCGTCTCGCCTCGCCATGCCGCCAATTGAGGACACCATGCCGCACCGCGCTCGCCCTGCCCTTATCGCCTTCGCCCTGTTTGGGTTGTTTGCCGCCAGCGTCATGGCCGACGACGGCCCGGATACTGAGCCGGAACGCTTGGTCGTCATCGCGACGCGCACCGAGCGACCGCTTGCCGATGTGGCCGCCAGCGTCAGCGCCATGAACGAGCTGGAGCTGCAGCAGCAACTCGTTACCGAACTCAGCGATCTGTTCCGCTACCAACCCGGCCTCAATGTCGACCAGGGCGGCACGCGCTTTGGGGCGACCGGCATCAGCATTCGCGGCATCGGCGACAATCGCGTGGCGATCCTGCTTGACGGCGTGCCGGTGCCGGATCAGTTCAAGATTGGCAGCTACTCGCATGCCTCGCGCGATCTGGTCGAACTCGGATTGATCCAGCGGGTGGAAATCCTGCGTGGCCCGGCTTCGACGCTGTACGGCAGCGATGCCGTCGGTGGTGTGGTCAGTTTTCACAGCATGACGCCGGCCGATTTGCTGCGTGACGGCGATCGGCAAATGCGCATTCGCGCCAGTTACGATGGCAGCGATGATGGCCGCGCGCTCACCGCCATGGGTGCGCTCGGGAATGAACAACTGGCGTTGCTACTCGCCGCCGGCGAGCGCGAGGGCCATGAGCGTGATCACAGCGCCAGCAGCGCACCTCGTGACAGCCGTGACTACCAACACCAAAGCGCGCTGGCGCAGCTGAGCTGGCAACTGAATGATCGCCATGCCATGCAGCTGCTGGCTGAGAAAACCGATAAACAAACCGACAGCAATATTCAATCGCTGCTGGGCTATGCCCGCTTTGCCACCACCACCGTGCTGCGTGGCGATGACAGCGCCAACCGTGAACGCTACAACCTGACCTGGCGCTACACCGGTGACGACTGGCAATCGCAGCTGAACCTGTTTCGGCAGTCGCTGGACAGCGTCCAGCGCACGCAAGAAGAGCGCCGCACACCAACGGCACATACCGGCTATCAACGCGACTTTTACTACGAGGTCACGGCCACCGGTGTGGAAAATCACTGGAATCGACAGCTGCAGTTCGCCGACAGCGACCACCATGTCGGCTTTGGCGTGTCGCTCACCGACAGCGAGATCCGCGAATACCGTGATGGCGTGCAAACCAACCTGCTGACCGGCACCAGCACCCATTTCATTCTCGGTGAGCAGATGCCACTGCGTGATTTTCCGATCAGCGAGCTGCGCGAATTTGCCATCTACGGCCACGACGAGATTCGTTTGTCACCGGCCTGGGAGCTCATCCCCGGCCTGCGTTATGAGCGTTATGCACTCAACAGTCGCGCCGATGCCATGTGGCTGGCCGACAATCCGCAAACGGAACTGACCGATATCGATGAGTCGGCGCTGACCGGCAAGCTCGGTCTGGTGTGGCACCTGTTGCCACAGCAAAGCCTTTATCTGCAATACGCGGAAGGTTTTCGCTCGCCGCCGGTCGAGGACGCCAATATTGGCTTCTATATTCCGATGCTGCGTTTCCGGGCACTGCCCAATCCGGAACTGAAGCCCGAACAATCAAAGACCATTGAGCTGGGCTGGCGTGGCCGCAACGGCCCGCACCACTGGGAACTCAATTTCTTCGAAAGCCAGTTTGAAGACTTTATTGAAAGCCGGGTCAATCTCGGTGTCGATCCGGAAACGGGCGACACGCTGTTTCAGTCACAAAACATCACCCGGGCCCGCATTCGCGGTATCGAAGCAAGCGCCGATTGGCAACTGCTCAGCGCCGAGGCTGGCAACGTGGCACTGCAGGCATCACTCTTTTATGGCCGCGGCGACAATCAGCAAACCGATCAACCGCTGAACAGCATGCCACCACGCAATGGCATGCTCGGCGTGCGCTGGGAAAATGCCAGCGAGCCATGGCAACTGGCATTGAACAGCAGGTTTGCCAGCGAAAAAGATCGGGTCGACGACAGCAGTATCGAACGCTTTTCCGTCAGTGGCTACGCGGTCTTCGATGCCGTGCTGAACTGGCAACCGCTGCCAAACCTGCACATCGACGCCGGCATTTTCAATTTGTTCGACAAGACCTGGTGGCAGTGGAACGATGTGTATGCGTTGGAAGCGGAACATCCGGCCATACCGTTACTGTCGCAGCCGGGTCGCTATGGCAAAATTTCCGTTAACTGGACGTTCTGAACCGGAATGAAAAATGGCGTCTACGGGCGCCATTTTTTCTGCTCGCTTTCAGTCGCTGATACGCGCCATCACCCGGGCCACATCCAGCATCCGGTTGGCAAAGCCCCACTCGTTGTCACACCACAGCAAGGTTTTCACCAAGCGCTTGTGGCTGACCCGGGTCAGCGAGCCATCGACGATGCAGGAATGCGGATCGTGGTTGAAATCGATCGAGACCAGCGGCTCTTCGGTATAGGCCAGAATGTCGCGCAGACCATTGTCGGCCACGGCTTTCAGCACCTGATTGATTTCACTGGCGACGACATCGCGGCGCATGGTCAGGCTGACATCCATCGCGGTCACGTTGGTAGTCGGCACCCGCACGGCAATGGCTTCAAAGCAGTTGGTGAATTTCGGCAGGATGCGCTCGATGCCGCGCGCCAATTTGGTATCGACCGGAATGATCGACTGGCTGGCGGCGCGCGCCCGGCGAAAATCCGGATGATAGGCATCGATGACATTTTGATCATGCATCGAGGCATGAATGGTCGTGATGGCGCCGCCTTCAATGCCAACCGCCTGATCGAGACTGGCGATGACCGGCACCACGCAATTGGTCGTGCAGGAACCGGCCGACACGATACGGTGCGTCGCCGTCAACGCGGTGTGGTTGACGCCATAAATCACGGTCAGATCGAGATCATTGCCACCCGGCTGGCTCAGCAGCACCTTCTTGGCGCCGGCGCTCAGGTGCCGGCTCAGCTCGTCATGATTGTGCAAGCTGCCGGTGCATTCGAGCACCACATCAATGGCGAGCTCGCGCCACGGCAATTGCGCCGCATCCGGCTGGCGCAGCAGGCGGATCTTGTCGCCGGCCACGCTCAGCCATTCCCCATCACGTGACACTGGCACGCCAAAACGGCCATGGCTGCTGTCATAACGCAGCAAATGCTCGACCGCGGCAGCATCGGCCAGCTCGTTGATCGCGACAACTTGAATATCACGACGATGGGCGTGTTCGTAGAGCGAGCGCAGAATGCTGCGGCCGATACGACCGAAGCCATTGATGGCGACACGAATGGTCATGCGAAAAAGAGTCCTGGCCGGGCGGGAGTGAAACAACGGCAGCGCGAGGTCGTTGCCGTCGCGCGCTCGTCATCGTACCGAAAATCGGCAAGCAGCGTCGAATGCCACTTTTGCCGCCGGCACCCGGGCCACTCAGACCTCGACTACGTCCAGTTGCAGTAACTGCCGCAAGGGCTCGCGTTGATGAGCGAGGAAATCGGCCAGTGTGTAACCGTCGAGCACTTTCAGAAACGCCTGCAGCGCCTCGTACAGCGCCCGCTTCAGATCGCAGGCCGGCGTGATCACGCATTGGTTACCGGGGCCAAAGCATTCGACGATGGCCAGATCCGGCTCAATCTTGCGCACCACATCGCCAATGCGGATCTGCTCGGCCGGCCTGGCCAGCCGGATGCCACCACCCTTGCCGCGCACCCCCTCGACAAAGCCCTCCTGCACCAGCTGGTTGACCACCTTCATCAGGTGGCTGCGGGAGATGACGTAGCGCTCGGCGATCTCGCCGATGGTCGACCGTTTGTCGGCTTCCAAGCCGAGGTAGATCAGCACCCGCAGAGCGTAATCGGTGTACTGGGTAATCCGCATCAGGTCTCACTCCCCCGGCCGGTTTGACGTGGCGCAAAGGCCATGCCGATAAAGATACATCTGTATTGCATCTTTTTAAAGATTCATTTAACGTGAATGTTAACTTCCAGCCAGAACCCAACCGGCGGGAAGCCCAGTAGCCCGAATGGACAGGCCCGGCCGTTTCAACCCGCCGGACCAGCCCGGAACACAGGCCCAAACGTTTCATAAACAGCCTCGGGAGATCCCGTATGCACAACATCAAACGACTCGGGTTGTACTTCGCCCTGATGTTCGTTGTCAGTTTCGGCGTCCTGATTTATCTGGGCGGCGAAATTTACCGCGAAGCCCCACCCATGCCGGACAAGGTAGTCACCACCACCGGCGAAACCCTGTATACCCGCGCCGACCTCGACCTCGGTCGTCAGGTCTGGCAGACCGTTGGCGGTCAACAAACCGGTTCGGTCTGGGGCCACGGCGGCTATGTCGCGCCGGATTGGTCGGCCGACTGGCTGCACCGCGAAGCCACCGCCCTGCTCGACATCTGGGCCAAGGCCGAATACGGCAGCGAGTTCAATGCGTTGGGCGCTGGCGCCCAGGGCGCACTGAAAGCGCGGCTGGTCGAGGCCATGCGCACCAATACGTTCAATCCGGCCACCAACACCATCACCGTGGCGTCGGATCGGGCCGAAGCGATCAAGCAAGTCGCGGCGCATTACGTCTCGCTGTTCAGCGACGACAAAGCCACCGAATCACTGCGTGAGCAATACGCGATCCGCAACAACCCGGTGCCGAATGCCGAATACCGGCAAGCGATGACCGGCTTCTTCTTCTGGACCTCGTGGGCGGCCAGCACCAATCGCCCGGGCGACAGCATTACTTATACCTCCAACTGGCCACACGAACCTTTGATCAACAACAAGCCGACTTCCGGTGCCGTGTTGTGGTCGATTGCCTCGGTGATTCTGTTGATCGCCGGTATTGGCTTGCTGGTCTGGTACCACACCAAAACCAAACAGGAAGAGCATCTGGAAGCGCCGAAAGCCGATCCGCTCGGTGGCCTGAAGCCAACCGAATCGATGCGTGCCACCGGCAAGTACTTCATCACCGTGGCGGCATTGTTTGTTGCCCAGATTGTGCTCGGTGGCATCACCGCGCACTACGCGGTGGAAGGTCACGAGTTTTACGGCATTCCGCTCGCCGACATCATCCCCTACTCGCTGGTGCGCACCTGGCACACCCAGCTCGGCATTTTCTGGATCGCCACGGCCTGGCTCGCCACCGGTTTGTATCTGGCGCCAGCCTTGTCCGGTAAAGAACCCAAGTATCAGAAGCTCGGCGTGAACGCGTTGTTCGGCGCGCTGCTGATCGTCGTGGTCGGTTCGTTTGTCGGCGAATGGTTCGGCGTGATGCAGAAACTGCACCCGGACATGAACTTCTGGTTCGGTCACCAAGGCTACGAGTTTGTTGATCTCGGCCGGTTCTGGCAGATCCTGCTGTTCATCGGCCTGATGTTCTGGCTGTTCCTGGTTGGCCGTGCGCTGTGGCCGGCACTGACCGACAAATCCGCTGCCGGCAATGAACAGCGTCCGCTGATCGGTCTGGTGTTCCTGTCGACGGTGGCGATTGGTCTGTTCTACGGTGCCGGTCTGACCTGGGGCAA
>CAMLKQ010000012.1 GCA_946480585.1 uncultured Kangiella sp. | reverse complement strand
GAAACTGGTTGAATTCCAGATTGGCGACCCGGCAGCCGGCGCGCCAGGCCATGGCAATGCCGTCGCCGGACGAAACATCCGGATTCGAGGTGTACAGATAAACCTTGCTGGCGCCGCCGGTCGCGAGCACGACAAAACGCGCCGAAATGGTTTCCACTTCACCGCTCGCCAGATTCAGCACATAAGCGCCGACGCAGCGTTTGCCGGGCAGACCGAGCTTGTGGGTGGTCAGCAGATCGATGGCGATGTAGCGTTCGAGCAAATGGATGTTGGGCTGATTTTTGACCGCATCGACCAGCGAGGTCTCCACCGCCCGGCCGGTGGCATCGGCCGAGTGCACGATGCGCCGGTGTGAATGACCGCCTTCGCGGGTCAGGTGCCATTGCGGCTGGCCGTCGAGGCCGGGCTCGGTCGAGAAGCTGACGCCTTGCTCCACCAGCCATTCGATGGCGGCGCGGCTGCGCTCGACGGTGTGGCGCACGGTCGCCTCGACGCAGAGGCCGGCGCCGGCCACCAGCGTGTCCTGCACGTGCGACTCGACGCTGTCCTTGTCATCGAGCACGGCAGCGATGCCGCCCTGGGCATAAAAGGTCGAGCCTTCGGTCACCGCGGCCTTGGCCAGGACGGCGATTTTGCCGCGGTGGGCGAGTCGTAGCGCGGTCGACAGCCCGGCTGCACCCGAGCCGATCACCAGAACATCGAATGCGTGTTGACGCGCCGTCATGAAACATCCCCAACAAGAACCGGCCGAGGCCGGCAGAACGGCCGCTTATACGAGGCTGGCGCCGCTGCGATGACTGGCCCAGAATAGTCTTTTCCGACTGGGGCCTGTCGGGCCGGCATTTTACGCGCTGGCTGGCGACCGGTGGGGCGGAATCCGGCAAAGTTTTGATCTGGCCGGAACTTGCGTCCCGACGCCCAGTCTCACTCCACCAATTTATGGCCCGTTTTGGCCGTTTGGGAAATCACGTAAGCCAGTATGGGCGACTACAAAACCGGGCCTGAAACCGACGCGGAACTGGTCGCGCGGGTGCAGCGCGGCGACAAGCGCGCGTTCGATTTGCTGGTGCGCAAATACCAGCAACGCATCATGGCGCTGATCAGCCGCTACATCCGCAACCGCTCGGAAATTGCCGACGTTGCGCAAGAGGCCTTTATCAAAGCCTATCGCGCGCTGCCCAATTTCCGCGGCGACAGCCAGTTTTACACCTGGCTCTATCGCATCGCGATCAACTCCGCCAAAAATCATCTGGCTTCGCAATCGCGCCGGCCACAGACCGCCAGCGTCGATGGCCTGGAGCCGGAACAACTGGCCGATCTGGCCGGTCAAACCGACAACGCCAGCCCCGAACGATTGCTGCTGACGGCAGAACTCAAGCGCGAGATCGATGCCGCCATCGCCGAATTGCCGGAAGAGCTGCGCACGGCGCTGCTGTTGCGCGAGATTGACGGCTTGAGCTATGAAGAAATTGCCGAGGTCATGGAATGTCCCATCGGCACGGTGCGGTCTCGCATATTCCGGGCACGCGACGCGGTGGATCGCCGGGTCGCGCCGTTGATGGAAACCTGAGGGCTGGCAGAACACTATGACGTCCAATCAGCAACAACCGAGTGGTGATCGAATGAGCGTGTCGGAACAGCAAGGCCTGAAACTGTCCTGCTTCATGGACGGTGAAATTCCGGCCAAGGCCGAGCTCGACAGCCTGAGTCAGGATGCCGCTGCGCGTACGGTCTGGGGCCGCTACCACCTCATTCGCGATGCCGTGCAAAACGAGCTGCCCGACCACTACTGCGATCTCAGCGACCGTATCAGTGCGGCGCTCGCTGACGAGCCGACGGTGTTGGCGCCGCGGCCGCGGGCGATGACCACCTGGCAGAAGGCGGTCGGTTTTGCCGTGGCGGCCTCGGTGTTTGCGGTTGCCATCGTCAGTTTCCAGAACGTGCAACAACCGACGGTCGAATCCGCCGTGGCCGAAGTCGCACCGACGCCGGTCATGGCCGCACCGGTCAGTCAGGTCGCCGATGCACCGGTGCTGGTCGATGACGAGCGGGCGCGTCTGGAAGACATGCTCATCAATCACACCGAAGCGGTGTCAGCCAACGGATTGAACGTCATGTTGCCGTATGCCCGGGTGGTGTCGGATCGTATCGAAATCCCGTTGGAAGAAGCGGCCGAAGAAGCGCCGGTGGCGGCTGAGCCCAATGCCAGTGGCAGCCAGCCGGCGGCCGTGTCGGAGCCGGATCAACCTTGATGCAGGTATTCAGCATGCGAGCGTGGAGTCGGTCGCTGTCGGTGCTGCTGTTGTCGCTGTCACCGCTGTTGGCAGAAGCTGTCGAGCCGGACCCGAAAGCCTTGCTTGATGGCATGGTGCGCGCCTTCCGCGAGCGCAATTACGACATGTCGTTCGTTTACATCCGCGACGGCAAGATCGAACCGATGCGCTTGATCCACGCGCTTGACGACGGTCGCGAACGTGAACGCTTGGTACACCTCAACGGCCAGCCACGCGAGGTCATCCGCGAAGACGACACCATCACCGCGTATCTGGCCGGTGCCCAGCCGGTCATGCTCGACAAGGCCGATGGCAATGTGGTGTGGACGCGGGCGTTGCTCGGCAATTTGCAGCAGATGGGCCAACACTATCAGCTCAGTGACGGCGGTCCAGCCCGCATTGCCGGGCGTGATGCCCGCGAGATTGTGATCCGTTCGATCGATGGCGAGCGTTATGGCTATCGGCTCTGGGTCGACAATGCCAGCGGCTTGTTGCTGCGCTCGGATTTGCTCAGTCGCAACGGCCAAATCCTCGAGCAGTGGCAGGTGGTGTCGCTGCAGCTGAAAGAGTCGATTCCGGAGGCCGATCTGCGGGTTGGCTTTGAGGTCAGCGCGCCGGACGGAGTCCGGGTGTTGTCAGCCAAGGCGGCAGCGGAATCCACCCAGGCGGTGGCATGGCAAGTTGGTTGGTTGCCGGAGGGTTTTACCTTGCGCAGCCAGCAATTGCAGCAGCGCAAAGACAGCGTGACGCCAGTGCAGCATTTGCTGTTTTCTGATGGCGTGGCGTCAATTTCGGTGTACGTATCGACACCGCCGCCGGGCATTTCCAGCATGGAGCGCACCTGGCGCAAAGGCGCGATGACGATCGTCGAGACGGCCAATCATGAGCGCCGTGTCACAGTCGTCGGTGACATTCCGAGCCAGACCGCGCGCCGTATCGCCGGTTCGGTGACCGCGGCAAAAGCCGGCACCGCCGAGGCAACAACGGACAAATCCTTGTAATCTTCCGCAACCCTTTCCTGCAGGCAGATGACTGGCGTCAGCAGCACAAACTTGTCGGAGACGGCGATGGCGTCGCAACCCCTGATAGAGCAACGGGCACAGGTCGCTGCGATCCGCGACGGCCGGCTGGGTTTGGCGCCGGTCAGCCGCGCAGGTTGTGCGCGCTGCGCCAGTGGTCAGGGCTGTGGTGCGCAATTGTTCGGACGGCAAGCGTCATCGTCGACACTGCTGTGGTTGCCGTCACCGCTGGCATCGTCGCTTCGTATCGGTGATGAGGTTCGACTGACGGTTGCAGCAGCGCTCTTGCAGCGATCGAGTCTGCGTCTGTATGCCGTGCCACTGCTGGTGATGTTGACGACAGTAGCGATTGCGGCGGCGTTGCAGTCGCCGGAGGCGGTGCAGGCGCTAGTCGCGCTGCTCAGCTTGTTGGTGTCGGTGCTGCTGTTGCGACGGCATCAGTTGCAGCACCGCGGCGTGACGGCCGCGCTGATTGGTGTTGCCAGCGCAGACTGTCCCGAGGAACCGAGTGTGCAGCTTGCGCGATCTGACCGCAACGGCGGCGCCCCTCCCTGACATACTTCTTTACCAAGCGCTGGCTGACAAACCGTCATGTTGCGGAACAGTCTTGCCCGTGCTCTATCCAAGCGGTCGTTGGTTTTTCTTTTCAAGTGAACAGGTGTAAACGGAAGATGCGTTCATTGCTGAAATCGATCGTTTTTGCCGCAGCGTGCCTGCTGGCTATTCCCGCCCGTGCATCGGTGAATCTGCCGGATTTCTCGCCACTCGTGGAGGAGATCAATCCGATTGTCACGTCGATCAGTACCGAGGTGAAAGTTGCGGGGCGTTTGCGTGACGGACCGAGCGGTTCGGGCTTCATCATTTCGGCCGACGGCTTTGTGCTGACCAATCAGCATGTGGTCGCCGAGTCCGAATCCATCAAGGTGCACCTGAAAGACGGTCGGGTGTTTCCGGCCAAGAAAATCGGTCAGGACGAAGACACGGATGTGGCGCTGTTGAAAATCGACGCCAAGAATCTCAAGGCCGCCAAGATTGGCAAACTGGATGCGCTGAAGCCGGGGGCGTGGGTGCTGGCGTTTGGCGCGCCGTTCGGGTTCGAGCATTCGGTATCGGCCGGCATTGTCAGCGCCAAGGGCCGCAGCCTGCCGTGGAATCGGTATGTGCCATTCATCCAGTCCGATGCCGCCATCAACCGAGGCAACTCCGGCGGTCCGCTGGTCAATGTCAATGGCGAGGTGGTGGGCATCAACTCGCAAATCTTGTCGTCGAACGGCGGTTCCATCGGCTTGTCCTTCTCGATTCCGATTGATCTGGCGATGGATGTCGCGCAGCAATTGAAAGCGACCGGAAAAGTCGCCCGCGGTTTTATCGGTATCGGCTATCAGGATGTCTCGGACGAGCTGGCCAGCAGTTTTGGCATGGACCGGCCGCGCGGCGCGGTGGTGACCCAGATCGAGAAAGGCGGCCCGGCCGACAAGGCCGGCATCAAGGCCGCTGACGTGATTGTGTCGATCGATGGCCAGGCCATCGAAAAGTCGGGCGAGCTGCCGTTTCTGGTCGGCAGCCTGCGGCCGGGCAAAGTGGTCAAGGTCGAATACCTGCGCGATGGCAAGCAGCGCTCGGTCAACCTGACCATCGGTGAGCAAAAAGCCGACGACACCGTCGCCGCAAGCGAGCAGGGCGGCAGCAGTCAGGTGCGCCTCGGCGTGGTGGTGTCCGAGCTGCCGGACGAGATGCGGCAGGAACAGGAGATCGAGAACGGCGTGCTGGTACGGCAAGTCGAGGATGGCCCGGCGGCCGATGCCGGTATCCGTCCGGGCGACGTCATCCTGTCGCTGAACCGGCGTGAGGTCGAGTCGGTCGCGCAGTTCCGCGAGCTGGTCAGCAAGCTGCCGCGCGGCAAGCCGGTGGCGGTGCATGTGTTGAGCCGCGGCGGAGCTCGGTTCCTGACCCTGCGGATACCGGAATGAGCCAGGCTTGCCTATCAAGTCGGTATCGACACGGGTTTTAGGGTAAAATCAGCGACTTGCGGCGGGCCGAGGTGGTCCGCCGCAATGGTTTTTTGCCCTGACCCTGATTTTGGCGACACCGGCCGGCAGCCGGTGGCCTGGTACCCGGACTTCCATGTCGTACATTCAACAGATTCGCAACTTTTCCGTCATTGCCCACATCGACCACGGCAAGTCGACCCTGTCTGATCGCCTGATCCAGCGCTGCGGCGGTCTGGAAGACCGTGAGATGCAGGATCAGGTGCTCGACAACAACCCGATCGAGCGCGAGCGCGGCATCACCATCAAGGCGCAGAGCGTCACGCTGCGCTACAAGGCCAAAGACGGCCAGATTTACCAGCTCAATTTCATTGATACCCCCGGTCACGTCGACTTCTCCTACGAAGTCAGCCGCTCGCTCGCCGCCTGTGAAGGCGCGCTGCTGGTGGTCGATGCCGCCCAAGGTGTCGAAGCGCAAACGCTGGCCAACTGCTACACCGCGCTGGATCAAAATCTCGAAGTGTTGCCGGTGCTGAACAAGATCGATTTGCCGACCGCCGACCCGGAACGCGCTGCCAAGGAAATCGAGGAAGTGATCGGCCTCGAAGCGCACGATGCCGTGCGCTGTTCGGCCAAAGAAGGCATTGGCATCGACGACTTGCTCGAACGTATCGTCAGTGGCATTCCGGCACCGAAGGGCGACGAAAACGCGCCGCTGCAGGCGCTGATTATCGATTCCTGGTTCGACAATTATTGCGGCGTTGTGTCGCTGGTGCGGGTGGTCAACGGCACCGTGCGCAAAGGCGAAAAGCTGCAGGTGATGTCGACCGGTCGCGCCTATGAAGTCACTGAGCTCGGCATCTTCACGCCGAAAAAGAAACCGCTGGATCATCTGAAAGCCGGCGAAGTCGGTTACATCATTGCCGGCATCAAGGAAATCATGGGCGCCCCGGTCGGCGATACGCTGACCACGGCCAAGAATCCGTCGACCGAGGCTTTGCCCGGATTCAAGAAAATCAAACCGCAGGTCTATGCCGGTCTGTTCCCGGTATCGTCCGATGATTACGAAGCCTTCCGCGATGCGCTCGACAAGCTCAGCCTGAACGACGCCTCGTTGTTCTATGAGCCGGAAAACTCCACTGCGCTCGGTTTTGGTTTCCGCTGCGGCTTCCTCGGTTTGCTGCACATGGAGATCATCCAGGAGCGCCTGGAGCGGGAATACAACCTCGATCTCATTACCACCGCACCGACCGTGGTCTACGAAGTCCTGAAAACCAACGGTGACGTGGTCTATTGTGAAAACCCGTCGCGTCTGCCTGAGCTGGGCGTGATTGACGAAATGCGCGAGCCAATTTGCGAGGCGCATATCCTGGTGCCGCCGGAGCATCTTGGCAGCGTCATCACGCTCTGTCAGGAAAAGCGCGGTGTGCAAACCAAGCTGCTTTATGTTGGTCGCCAGGTCTCGCTGACCTATGAGCTGCCGATGGCGGAAGTGGTGCTGGATTTCTTTGACCGGCTCAAGTCCTGCTCACGTGGTTATGCCTCGCTGGATTACAACTTTGTCCGGTTCCAGGCGGCCAATCTGTGCCGGCTCGATATCATGATCAACGGTGACAAGGTCGATGCGTTGGCCATCATCACCCACCGCGACAACGCCTTCTATCGCGGCCGCGAGCTGGTCGAAAAGATGAAAGAACTGATCCCTCGCCAGATGTTCGAGGTCGCCATTCAGGCGTCGATCGGCAATCAGGTCATTGCCCGTTCGACCGTCAAGGCGATGCGCAAGGACGTGTTGGCGAAGTGCTACGGCGGCGATATTTCGCGCAAGAAAAAGCTGCTCGAGAAGCAGAAAGAAGGCAAGAAGCGGATGAAGCAGGTCGGGCGTGTCGAGATTCCGCAAGAAGCGTTTTTGGCCGTGCTCCAGGTGGGCAAAGACAAGTAATCCCATTACCGAGTGGGTATTTGAAACGGGCTCGCCACTGGCAGCCATGACGACAGGCTTCAACGACAGGTGTTAGGAATGGATTTTTCACTGATCCTTTTTGTGGCGACGGCAATCAGTGGTGTCATTTGGTTGTTTGATGCGTGGTTGCTGGCACCACGCCGGCGTCTGGCGGCGGCGGCAACTGGTCAGGCTATGAACGAAACGGGCGCAGCAACGCCTGCGCTGGCACTGAAAGAGCCGGCCTTGGTTGAACAAGCGAAGGCGTTTTTCCCGATCCTGCTGGCGATTTTCCTGTTGCGCTCGTTCCTGTTCGAGCCATTCCGGATCCCGTCTGGCTCAATGAAGCCAACACTGGTGGAAGGCGACTTCATCCTGGTCAACAAATTCAGCTATGGCATCCGGTTGCCGGTGTTGAACCAGAAGGTGGTTGAGCTTGGCAATCCGGAGCGCGGCGACGTCGCCGTGTTCCGGTTTCCGCAAAACCCGAGCCAGGATTTCATCAAGCGGGTCATCGGCTTGCCCGGCGACCGTATTCGTTACGCCGACAAGATGCTGTTTGTCGAGCCTGCCTGCCCGATGCAGCACGACTGTCAACCAGCTTTTCAGGTCAGCCGGGAGCTGGTCGCGGCCAGCGGCTTTGACGATAACGGCGTTCCGGCCGATATTTGGCAGGAAACGCTCGGCAGCCACACGCACCAGATTCTGATCCATCCGGATCGGGCCGATCCTGAGCCATACTTCTATCAACGCCGCAATGAATGGGTCGTACCCGAAGGGCATTATTTCGTCCTCGGTGATAACCGAGACCGTAGCCATGATGGTCGGTTCTGGGGCTTTGTTCCCGACGAAAACCTGAAGGGCCGTGCGGTCGCAGTCTGGCTGCACTTGGATTTCGGTTTGGACATTCCCTTCTTGGGCTGGGTGCCGACCGGTGTCAGCTTCAGTCGGATCGGTGGTATCCAATAACCGTTCGTTAGCAGACGTCACACAACAAATTGACGGGAGCCAAGAAAATGATGCAACAACAACGAGGCATGACGATTTGGAGCTGGCTGTTTGTACTGGGTACGATCGGTTTTATCGCCTTGGTGGCGATGAAATTGTTTCCGATATACATGGAAAACATGTCGGTCAGGAAAGCCGTGAACCAGGTTGCGCAAGGCGAGGGTGCCGCCAGCTTCAACAAACGAACAGCCTGGGCCGCGTTGACCAAACAGTTCTACGTCGATGAAGTCAAAAGTGTTGAGGAAGACGATGTCTCTGTAGAAACCAATGATGACGGTGTGCGTGAGTTGGTGGTGGCTTATGAAGTTCGCACTACCTTGATGTACAACGTTGATATGGTTGTCTGGTTCGAAGAACGCGTGCCACTGAAAGAATGAATCCCCTCGTGATGGCAGCGTTTCTGCGGCGGCTCGGTCATACGTTCGCCAATGAAGCGTTGCGCGATCAGGCGCTGACGCATCGCAGCGCCTCGTCCAGGCACAATGAGCGACTGGAGTTTCTGGGCGACGCCCTGCTTGGCCAAATCATTTCCACCCAGCTCTATTTGCGTTTTCCGGATGCGAGTGAAGGCGAGATGAGCCGCATGCGCTCCAGCCTGGTCAAGGAAAAAACCCTGGCCGAGCTGGCGGCGGAATTACAGCTTGGCGATGTACTGTATCTGGGCTCAGGTGAGCTCAAGAGCGGCGGTTTTCGCCGCGAGTCCATTCTGGCCGATGCGCTGGAAGCCCTCATCGGTGCGGTCTTTCTTGATGCCGGATTCTCGATTTGCGAACAGATGGTGCTGCGGCTTTTTGCCGAGCGCTTGAATCAGCTGCCGGATACCGGCACCGACAAGGACGCCAAGACCCGCCTGCAGGAAGTGCTGCAGGGCGCGCGGCTGCCGCTGCCGCAATACGAATTGTTGGCGACCTACGGTGAGGCGCATGCGCAAACCTTTCATGTCCGCTGCACTTTGCATGATGGCAGCACCGCCGAGGGCCGCGGCAGTAGCCGCCGGCGGGCCGAGCAGCAAGCCGCCGAAGTGCTGCTGCAACAATTTTCTGAGCAGGTAAAGTCATGACCCAAAAGTGCGGCTATGTCGCCATTGTCGGCCGACCGAATGTCGGCAAATCGACGTTGATGAACCGCCTGATCGGCCAGAAGATCAGCATCACCTCGCGCCGCCCGCAGACCACGCGTCATCGCATTCTGGGCATTCACACCGAAGGGGATACCCAGATCCTGTTCGTTGACACGCCTGGGCTGCACAAGCAGGAAGCGCGTGCGATCAACCGCTACATGAATCGCGCAGCGGCTTCGTCGGTTGCCGATGTCGATGCCATCATCTGGGTCGTGGATGGCCTGACGTTCAATGAAGACGACGAGCTGGTGCTTGAGCGGCTGAAGGGCGCTGAAGCGCCGGTGCTCCTGTTCGTCAACAAGGTCGATACCATCCACCCGAAAGAAAAGCTGCTGCCGCATTTGGGTATGCTGGGGCAGAAACGCAATTTCGCTGAAATCGTTCCGGGCTCGGCGCAGTCGGATCGCAATGTCGATACCTTGCTGAAAGTGCTCAGCAAGTACATTCCGGAAAACGAGCATATTTTCGGACCGGAAGAGGTGACGGATCGCAGCCAGCGTTTCCTTGCTGCCGAGTTCATTCGGGAAAAGTTGATGCGCAGCCTCGGGGCTGAGCTGCCGTATGCCACCACCGTTGAAATTGAGCAGTTCAAGCACGATGAGACCGGCCGCGCCGAGATTCACGCGGTGATTTTCGTCGAGCGACCGGGCCAGAAAGCGATCGTGATCGGTGAGAAAGGTGAACGCATCAAGCAAATCGGCCAGGACGCCCGACTCGACATGGAAAAGTTGTTTGGCTGCAAGGTCTTCCTTGAGTTGTGGGTGAAGGTCAAGGATGGCTGGGCCGATGACGAGCGTGCCTTGCGTAGCCTCGGCTACACCGAAGAGTAAGCCAACTCCGGTCTCGACATGGATTCGCGCGCGTACATCCTGCATCTGACGTCGTGGCGCGATACCAGTGTTCTGATGGATGTGCTGTGCCGCGAGCGCGGCCGCTTGCGCGTCGCCGCCCGCGGCATCAAGGGCAAGAAGCGCTCGCCGATGGCCGGCGTGCTGCAAGCCTTTGTGCCGCTCCATATCCAGCTCAACCAGCGCCGCGATTATTACTACCTGACCGATGCCGATGCGCTGGCGCCAGCATGGTCACTGCCAGGCGATGCTGCCCTGTGCGCGCTCTACTGCAACGAGCTGTTGCTGCGTTTGCTGCCGGAGCACGACGGCCATGACAGCTTGTTTGACTGTTATGAGCGCAGTTTGCAGGCGCTAAGTGTCGCCGCTGCGGATGAAGCGCAATCCGGCCCGGTGTTGCGGACGTTTGAATGGGCGCTGTTGTCCGAGTTGGGTTATGGCATTGCGCTCGATTGCGACGAGACTGGCAATACCCTGTTGCCTGATCGTCGTTATCAGGTGCACCCGGAACACGGCATTCTGCCAGTGGAAGCCGCGCAAACCGGCTTTCTGGGCAGTGACTTGCTGGCCTTCGCCGACCATAATTGGACGCATCAGCCGAGTGAAGCTAAACGACTGCTGCGTCTTTTGCTTGCAGCCCACCTCGGAACAAAACCCTTGCAGACGCGCGAGCTGTGGCGGGCGCGGCAAGTGCTGAAGCAACTGGCCGATGAACCGGTTGCGACCGGTGATGCGGCTCTGCTTGCTGACGACGAGTCGGCGTGCGATACGGCTACGATCGTGCAAAACAAATGAAGCGAGTGAAATGAACGTCAATACGATTCACCGTGGCCCCTGCCTGTTGGGCGTCAATATCGACCACATTGCCACGGTGCGAAATGCCCGCGGCGGTCGTTACCCGGAACCCGTGCAGGCCGCCTTGCTGGCGGAGCAGGCCGGAGCCGATGGCATCACCGTGCATTTGCGGGAAGACCGTCGCCACATTCGGGATCGCGATGTCCGCGTGCTGAAAGAAACGCTCGGTACCCGGATGAACCTCGAAATGGCGGTCACCGAGGAAATGCTCGCGATTGCCTGCGAGATCAAACCGACGTATTGCTGTCTGGTGCCGGAAAAGCGCGCCGAGCTGACGACTGAAGGTGGTCTCGATGTCGTTGGTCGTGAAGCGCAGATCAAAGCTGCTTGTGAACGACTGGCAGCGCAAGGCATTCTGGTGTCGCTGTTTATTGATGCCGACGAGGCGCAGATTGAGGCTACGATCCGTTGCGGCGCGCCCTACATCGAACTGCACACCGGCGCGTATGCCGAGAGTGAAGGCGAGGCGCAAAAGCGTGAATTGCAGCGCATTGCCCAAGCCGCCAAGTTTGCCGCGCGTCGCGGCTTGATCGTCAATGCCGGTCATGGCCTCAATTATCACAACGTGCAGGCCATTGCGCGCTTGCCGGAGCTGTACGAACTCAATATCGGTCATGCGATTGTGGCGCGCGCACTGTTCGTCGGTCTGGAGCAGGCGGTGCGCGAGATCAAGCGTTTGATGGAGGAGGCGAGACCATGGCCGTCGTCGGCATCGGCACCGATCTCGTTGTAATCAAACGTATCGAGGAAGTGCTCGGCCGGCACGGCGATCGCTTCGTTGAGCGGGTGTTGCATCCGAATGAACTGCTGCGGTTTCAGGACACCCAGCATCAGGCCCGTTATCTCGCCAAGCGCTTTGCCGCCAAAGAGGCGGTCTCGAAAGCGCTCGGCACTGGCATTGCCGAGGGCGTCAACCTGAACGATATCGAGATCGCCAATGACGAGCGCGGCAAACCGCATGTGCGCCTGCACGGCGGCGCGCAAGAGCGTTTGCAGGCAATGGGCGCGCGTCACTGTCATCTCAGTATCAGCGATGAGCGCGATCACGCGCTGGCGTTTGCGGTGCTGGAAACCGAGTGAGTACTAGTGGTGAGGTCGTTGCCAACATCGCAGCAACAAAAAAGCCCGGCATTGCCGGGCTTTTTTGTTTTTACTGTGGCCGTCGACGGTATGACAGAAGCCCGAGCAGGGCGAGTGTTGCAAACGCCAGACTGCCGCCACCCCCACCGCCGCCATTGGCGGGCGGTGCGCTGTTGCGGACGGTGATCGTTACGGCATCTGTGGTCGATTGACCCAGGTTATCAGTAACAGTCAGTTGGAAATTCAGTGACGTGTCGCTATCAACATTCGGGGCGGTAAACGTGGTGCTTGCTGCGGCACCGTTTGCGAGCGTCACCGATGAACCACTCGATTGCTGCCAGCGGTAACTCGCGACACTGCCATCACTGTCCGCACCGCTGCCGTTTAATGTCACTGTGGCGCCCTCTGTCACGGCCTGGTCGGTGCCGGCATTGGCCGTCGGCGCCTGATTAGGCGCTGGTGATACGGTAATGGCAATCTGGTCACTGGCTTTTTCCTGTGCGGTATCGCTGACCGTCAGTTCAAA
Organism: uncultured Kangiella sp.; assembly: GCA_946480585.1. The sequence goes on along the minus strand of CAMLKQ010000012.1, from coordinate 5,261 downwards.
GAGCAGTGTCGTGCTGAGCGTCACATCCGGTGCCGTGAAGCTGACGTCTGCACCGTTATTGGCGGAAAGCGTGACGGTCGGACCGGACAGTTGCTGCCACCGGTAGCTGGCGATGGCGCCATCACTGTCGGAAGCGACCGCCGCCAGATTCACAGTATCTCCTTGAATGACGGCTTGATCGGCACCAGCATTGACGCTCGGCACAGCCGTCGCTGTCCAGACGAAACTTTCAATGACGTTGGCTTGTGTGTCGTCTGTTTTGGCCGGTGCTACAGCATTGATGCCAAGGCCGCGCCGTGCAAAGGCTTCACGGAACAGTTGCAGATCACTCGGTGTTTCGGCGATTGGTTGCAGGCTGGCAACGGCATCGAGTTGGGCATCGCGAGCTTCAACGAAATTGGGTTCGAACATCGTTGTGTTATTCATGCCCTGCACGAGATATTCGCGCATCCGCAACTGTGCTTCCTGATAGCCCCGGTTGCGCAGCAGATTGACGTAGGCATCCCAGAGTGCGCTGGCCCAGATTTCGCCGGTGTTGTGCACTTCACTGTTGTTGCTGCCACTGCCACCGTTCGGCAGCACAATACCGTTGCTGATATGACGGAAGCTCAGGGCATTGCTGTCGGGGTCGCTGCTGTAAGGGAAACGGCGCAGGCCGTTGGCAAAGTCATTGACCGCATAGCCGGAAAAGCCGTAACTACCGGACCAATTGCTGGCATCGCTCGCTGCTGACAACGCCAGCATGGCGACAAAATCTGACCAGCCTTCATCCATTCCATTGGCCTGGCTGGCGTTGCCGATATTCATGAGCCGGTTGGTGAGGTAGTGGCCCCACTCATGAGCTACCAGCGCGGAATCCAGCGCACCGTCAATCGGTGTGGCGGTGCTGCGGCTGAGTGCCGCGCTGACGCTGCCACTGGTCATGGCTGTTTTGATGGCGTTGCCGCCGTCCTGGCTGACCAGCAGGGCGCCAATGTCAATGACGGTGGTATTGCCGTCCGGCAAACCCATGGTCAGTGTGCCGGTCGTGTTGTTGGCGACCAACACGGCAATGGCGCCGGCGGCCTGTGCGCGTTCGACTTTGTCGATGAAGTTGCAATTGCCACGATCAACCAAGGCGACCTTGCCGTTGAGTGCAGCCGCATTGGTTAACGCTTCGCAGCCGTCCGTGGGGTTCAGGCCGGCACCATCTTGCATCAGCACCAATTGACCACTCACAGTGAAATTGTCTGGGCCAAAACTCGCGTGACCGGCGGCATAGCTTGCGGCAAGGGCGCCACTGACCGTGACAGACGATTCTGTCGGACCGTCGAACAGAAATACCTGCATGCGCGGTGATGCAACAGCGGGGACGCTCATGTTGGCATTGTTGCTGCCATCGAAATCCTGGATCTCAACTCGCATCCGGTTGCTGCCGGTGGCAGTTCCGCTGGTGAAGCCGGCGTCGTGGAAATAGTCGTGCAGCCAGTTCACCATGTAAAACGCTTGCGTCATCGCCGCGTTCTGGTTGTTTGCGCTGCTGCGGACATCCGCTTCGCCGTCAAAGTTCCAGTGGAATTGTCCCGCTGCGCTGGCAGGGCCGCGGCGATCGTCGGCATCGAAACCGTCGTTGCCACTGGTGTCGAGATAGACCTCAGCGTGATTCCCGATAAGCGTTGTAGCGCCATCCGGTAGCCACGGGGCATTGTGGGTGCTGGCAAGTTCCTCGATGCTGATGTCGTTGGCTGTGATGTATGCTGGTTGCAAATCGCCGGCAGGCACCGGCGTCAAATCACCATACGGGCTGTCGATGGGGCGCAGGGCGTTATCCGGGTGACTGGCGGGGTGGGCATAGACGCGGTAGCTGTAGCTGGCATCTTTGGTCAGCGAGCGGCGCAGCAGGAGTTCGCCTTCATCACTCAGTACGATTTGCCACAAACGCGTGCGGCGAGTGCCGTCACTGACTTCGATTTCGTAGGACCAGGCTGGCAGCAGTGACGCGTCCTTCTTTGCGTAGACCTCCGTGGCACGGACATCGCGAATCGCGCCGGATTGGCTTTGCCAATGCAATGAGGTGCCGGCGGATTGCCAGTGCGTAACAGCCGGTGCATGAGCGTCAATTGCCGCAGCAGCAACGCTCAACAGTCGCGAGGCCTGTGCAGGGGATTGGCTGTGCCGGCGAACCGGTGCCTGCGCTGCCGGTTCGCCGCTGACCGCGCGTAAACGCGCTGTACCGTCAACCAACGCGGTCAGTTTGCCATGCAATACCGGAATGCCATCGAAGGCTTGCTGCCAGCTGTAACGGGTGGCGCCGTTGCGCAAGCTTTCAGTGTGCGCGACGCCGAGTGCGCGGCTGGCGTTGTCATCCAGCCCTTGTATCGGGGCGATGAACTGTTTCAGTTGCTCGGCTTGTGCGGCGGTAGCGTTTTTGTTCAGCACGCCAGCGCCGGGCACTGCGATGCCATCAAAGCGGACATAGCGCGGTTGGCCGCTGTCGCTGCGGTGGAGCACGGTAACGGCCGAATTCGCATTGGCACTGGCGCCAACATCGGGTGCGGACATCAGCGCCAGACTTACGGCAAGCGCTACAGCAGCATTTCGCATGTTTTCCTCCGGTTGCCGGCCGTCGAGCGGCCGGTCTTGTTGGGCTGCGGTGACAACTGTTACGGCAATGTCCGTTCAACGGGCCAGCAAATCGGCCACGCAGGCGGTGATTTTTTTCACCATCGGAATGTGCAGGAACTCGTTCGGGCCGTGCGCGTTCGAGTGCGGGCCGAGCACGCCGGTCACGACAAACTGGGCATCCGGCAAGCTGTCGGACAGAAAACGCATGAACGGAATGGTGCCGCCGCAGCCGTAGGCGACTGCAGGCTTGCCAAAATAGCGCTGCGAGACTTCCTGCAGCTGCTCATTCAGCTTCGGAGAAAACGCCGGTGCGTTCCAGCCGGTGTCAGCGCCGGTGATGTCGAATGTGACTTTTGCACCATAGGGCGGATCGCGTTCCAGCAGTTTTTTCAGCTCGGCGGCGCAGTGTTTGGCGTCCAGATCCGGAGGCAGCCGCAGGCTCAGTTTGACCGCGGTGTAGGGGCGCAGCGTGTTGCCGGCATTCGCGAGTGCCGGCATGCCGTCGACGCCGGTGACGCACAAGGTGGTGCGCCAGGTGTTGTTGAGTAATTGCTCGCTGTAATCGCGGGTAACGGGCCGCATGCCGCTGACAAACGGATACGAGGTCGCAATTTCGCTGTTGAGCACTTCTGCAGCATAGGCCGATTCGGCAACGCGATAGGTCGGGATATTGGTCTTGAGAAACTCGGGCAGGATCTCGCCGGTGTTGCTGTTTTCCACCCGGTCGAGCAATTCGCGCAGGATGCGGAACGACGACGGTACAATGCCGCTGGCTGCGCCGGAGTGTACGCCTTCGGTCAGCACTTCCACTTTCAGGGTGCCGAGCATGTTGCCGCGCAAGCTGGTAGTCGACCAGAACTGATCGTAATTGCCGCACATCGAGTCCAGCGCGACCACCAGTTCCGGTTTGCCGATGCGCGCAGCCAGTGCGTCCATGTAGGCCGGCAGATCCGGCGAGCCGCTTTCTTCCGAGCATTCGATCAGCATCACCGTGCGGCCGAATTGCCGGCCGGTTTGCAGCAGCCAATGCAGCGCAGCGAACGAGGCGAAAATCGCGTAGCCGTCGTCGGCACCGCCGCGGCCATATAACTTGTCGTCACGTCGCACCGGTTCCCACGGCGCCAGCCCTTCGGCCCAGCCCGTGAACTCCGGCTGCTTGTCGAGGTGACCGTAAATCAGCGTGTTGCCCTGGCCGTTGCCCGGCACGTCGACCAGCAGCACCGGCGTGCGGCCCGGCAGCCGGTGCACTTCCAGCTTCATGTCCGGCAGCGGATGTTTGCGGCACCAGTCCGCAACCAGCTCGATGGCGCGATCCATGTGGCCGTTTTTTGCCCAATCCGGATCAAAATGCACCGATTTGTTCGGAATGCGGATGTAGTCGGCGAGTGTCGGCAGAATCTCTTGTTCCCAGAACTTTTCCAGGAACGCGGGAATCGAATGGGCGGCGGTTGTCACGGGCGATTCTCCTGTTGTGCAGTTTGCGGTCCGGCCAGTTGTATAGGTTTGGTCAGACCAGCGTAAAAACCCTGACTGGCATAATACCGCGTCCATTGCCGGGGCTACATCGGTGAGCCTTGGTGACTTTGTCCACGTATCAGACGGCGATTGTTTCAACTTGATGAACGTAGCGCCGCCGGAGTCCTCGATGTCCAGACCGTCGTCTTTCAACCGGGAGCAATTGTTGGAGTGTGCCGAAGGCCGTATGTTCGGCCCGGGTAACGCTCAGCTGCCGGCCCCCAACATGCTGATGTTTGATCGCATCACCCACATCAGCGATGAGGGAGGCGAGCATGGAAAGGGCGAGATCATTGCCCAGCTCGATATCAAACCGGATCTGTGGTTTTTCGCCTGCCATTTCAAAGGCGATCCGGTGATGCCGGGCTGTCTCGGTCTGGATGCCATGTGGCAGCTGGCCGGTTTCTTCTTGCCGTGGAAAGGCCTGCCGGGTCGCGGTCGCGCGCTCGGTGTTGGTGAAGTGAAATTCTTCGGCCAGATCCTGCCGACCGCCAAGCTGGTTGAGTACCGCATTCAAATCAAGCGGGTCATCGCCCGCAAACTGAATCTGGTCATCGGTGACGGCAGCGTCAGCGTCGATGGCAAGCAAATCTATACGGCCACCGATCTGCGGGTTGGTCTGTTCAGCAACATGGCGGAGTTTGCCTGATGCAACGCGTAGTGATTACCGGCATGGGCATCGTCTCTTGCCTGGGCAACAACCAACAAGAAGTGCTCGAGTCGCTGAAGACTGGCAAGTCCGGTATCCGCACCGACCAGAGCCATATCGACAAGCAGTTCCGCAGCCAGATCTCCGGTGTGCCGCAGATCGATCTCGATGCGCTGATCGATCGCAAACTCAAGCGCTTCATGGGCGATGGCGCGGCCTATGCCTACCTGTCGATGAAAGAAGCCATCGAGCAAGCCGGCCTGACCCAGGAGCAGATCAGTTCGGTGCGAACCGGTCTTATCGCCGGTGCCGGCGGCCACTCGCCGCGCAACGAATATGACGCGGTCAAAACGCTGGAAGAGCGTGGCCTGCGCCGTGTTGGCCCGTACATGGTGCCGCGCGTGATGGCGTCGAGCATTTCGGCCAACCTCGCCACGGCATTTCAGATCAAGGGCATCAACTATTCGATCTCGTCGGCCTGCGCCACCAGCGC
>CAMLKQ010000011.1 GCA_946480585.1 uncultured Kangiella sp. | reverse complement strand
CCCTGACCGCAGGCCGTTTAACCGCAAAAAACCTAATCAAAACAAACCTAATCAAGGCAAACTCAGGCGCAGCAGGCCGCCCGGGCGCAGGCGGCCAACTGCGGTGCCCGCCGCGGGGCTGCGGCGGTGGCCGTGGTCGCGGCGGGTGCCAAGCGGGCAGCCTGGCTAGGCGACAGGTAGCCGTGGCTGGCCAGTTGGCCGATGGCGACGCGGGACAGGCTGGACCAAAGTGATGGGGTGAACCGTTTCATGGCAACTCTCCTTTCCTCGAAGGGGCGGAATCCTGCACGGCGGGCCAAGGCGGGCCTTGGGGGAGTGGCTCCGGCTTGGCGGCCGGCAGGACAGCGAGCACAGTCTGAACCGGTGCCTATTAATAGATAATCCGTCTGATATTCACAGCACTGTTTCCAATTGCGTGCTGATCGCCGAACCAGACCGGCGTAAGCTCTGCTCCCATCACAAACGGGGCGACGCTGCCCTTTGGGAGCAGATGCGATGGCATTGACCGAACGGCTGGCCGACATGGCCGTCTTTGCCCGGGTGGTGGAATCGTCCGGGTTTTCGACCGCGGCCCGGGATCTGGACCTGTCCAAGGCGGCGGTATCCAAGGCCGTGGCCCGGCTGGAAAGCCACCTCGGCGTGCGGCTGCTGAACCGCACCACCCGCAAGCTGACGCCGACTGAAGCCGGCATCGCCTTTCATGCCTATTGCAAGCAAGTGGTCACTCAGGCCGAAGAAGCCGAGCAGCACCTCGGCCAGTTGCAGTCGACGCCGCGCGGCACGCTGCGTCTCGGCGTACCGCTGTCGTTTGGTCTTGCCCAAGTCGCCAAGGTGTTGCCGAGCTTTCAGCACCGCTACCCGGAAGTGGAAGTCGAGTTGGTGTTTGTCGACGGTCAGCTCGACATGGTGGCCGATGCGTTTGATCTGGCGCTCGAAGTCGGCGAGCCGGCCGATTCGAGCCTGATCGCGCGCCGGCTCACCACCTCGCGCAACGTTATCGTCGCGAGCCCCGATTACATCGCCCGCAACGGCGCGCCGCTGACCCCGGCCGATCTGCAAAAGCATCCATGCCTGCTGTCATCGTGTGCGGTTGGCGGTCGCTGGGATTTTGTCGGCCATGGCCGCGCCGAATCGGTCTATGTCTCGGGTCCGTTCCGTAGCAATTTCCTGCTCGGCATGCGCGAGGCGGTGCTGGCCGGCCAGGGCATCGCCCGGATGCCGAGCTTCTGCGTCGCCGATGATCTGGCCGCCGGCCGACTCAAGTGCCTGTTCAGCGACTGGACCCACAAACCGGAAGGCATCTACGCGCTCTATCCGCACCGCAAGCACTTGCCGGCGAAAGTGAAAGCGGCGATTGATTATTTCCTGGAAGTGTTCGGCGACAACCCGTACTGGGATGCGGTGCTGGATGCCTCGACCTGTCATCACTGACAGCACGTTGGCATGACATGTTCAGTTTTCGGCGGCATCCGTTTTTGCGTTGCGAAACAATGGCTGCCGTTACCGATACCGCCTTGGGGCGGCTTTAAGGAGTGCAGATGAAACCGCGTGATGTCATCGAGCTGCTGGTGCTGGCCGCCATCTGGGGCTCATCGTTTTTGTTCATGCGCATGGCCGCGCCGGAATTCGGTCCGATTCCGTTGATATTTATCCGGGTTGCGATCGCCATGGTGTTTTTGCTGGCGGTGCTCGGTGCGCGCGGCGAGCTTGCCGGGCTCAAAGGCCACAACGGTCACTTCTCGGTGGTCGGCCTGCTCAACTCGGCGGTTCCGTTCACCTTGTTTGCGTTTGCGACGCTGTCACTCACCGCCGGTTTTACCTCGGTGCTCAACGCCAGCGTGCCACTGTTCGGTGCTCTGGTGGCGTATTTCTGGCTCGGTGACAAATTGTCCGGCGCCCGCATCATCGGGTTGATCGTCGGTTTTCTCGGCGTCACCGTGCTGGTTTGGGGCAAGATTTCGTTCAAGGACAATGGCAGCGGCTGGGCGATTGTCGCTGGGCTCGCGGCATCGCTGTCGTACGGCATTGCCGCCAACTACACCAAACGGCATTTGAGCGGCGTGCATCCGTTTGCCAATGCCGCCGGCAGTCAAATCGCCGCGACCTTGATGCTGTTGCCGTTCGCCATCGCCTACTGGCCGGACACCATGCCGTCGGCGAAAAGCTGGTTCAGCGTGCTGGCGCTCGGCGTCGCCTGTACCGGTATCGCCTACATTCTGTTCTTCCGCTTGATTGCCAACGTCGGCCCGGCGAAAGCGGTGGCGGTGACGTACTTGCTGCCGGTGTTCGGCATGCTGTGGGGCCTGCTGTTCCTCAGTGAAGCCATCACCCGCAACATGATCATGGGCTGTGCCGTCATTCTGCTCGGCACCGCGCTCGCGACCGGCATCCTGAAATGGCCGGCGCGCAACAAGGTGCTGGTGCAACCGGCGCAAAGCTGAATGCACATTTGACGCATGTCGCAGAAAAAAAGGCGGTGACCATCATGGTCACCGCCTTTTTGCTTGCGCTCGGGGAAATCGCTTGGGGGCGAGGTCTTACTGCGGCAGGCTCAGTGCCTGCGCAGTGGCGACCAGCACCGCCGCAATGCGCACGCTCGATTGAATCGCGATTTTGCTGGCGCCTTGCTTGCTGACTTCGTGCACGTGCGACTCGATGCACATGCCGCAACCGTTCACCGCCGATACCGCCAGCGCCATCAACTCGAAATCGAGTTTCGCGATGCCGTGGTTGGCGAGGCCGTTCATCCGCAGCCGGGCCGGCAATTTGCTCAGCTCGTTGTCACCGGCGAGGTGCAGGAATCGGTAATAGACGTTGTTCATCGCCATCACCGTGGCGGCGGTGCGCGCCGCATTGACGTGCACGTCGTCCAGATACTGGCGGGCATCGGCTTCGACGGCCGTCGCTACGCGATCATGCTTGGTGGCATAGGCCACCGCCAGCGCGATGCTCCAGATCTGGGTGTCAGTCAGCTCCGGTGCGCCGTCGCTGGTCAGCACCGTGCCGAGATTCAGTTTGGTGTCGCGCGCTGCCTCGGGCAGGGCGGCGCGCAATGACTCAATTGTGTGAGTCCCAATGGCTGCATTTTCAGTGGACATGGCTCGCTCCTGCGCACGTGAATCGCACGCGCGCTGACGGGGTTTGAATGAGTGGGAAAAGCGGCGGCCCGCCCCTGCGAAAAGCCGGGCCGCCGACAGTCACGCGAAAGTCTTAGCCGACTTTCAGCGTGTCCTGACCTTTCTGCCAGTTGCACGGGCAGAGTTCATCGGTTTGCAGTGCGTCGAGCACGCGCAGCACTTCTTTGACGTTACGGCCAACGTTCAAGTCGGTCACCATCACGAAGCGGATGATGCCCTCCGGATCGACGATGAAGGTAGCGCGCTGGGCAACGCCTTCGGCTTCGTCGATGATGCCGAGCGCGCCGGTCAGTTCGCGCTTGATGTCAGCCAGCATCGGGAACGGCAGCTTGTTCAGCTCTTCCTTGTGCTGGCGCCAGGCCAGGTGGACGAATTCGCTGTCGGTCGACAGGCCGAGCACTTGCGCGCCACGATCGGCGAACTCGCTGTTCAGCTTGCCGAACTCGGCGATTTCGGTCGGGCAAACGAAGGTGAAATCTTTCGGCCAGGCGAACAGCACAACCCATTTGCCAGCGAACTGGTCGTTGCGAATATCAACAAAAGCGTTGTTGATGTCGTTGCTGACAGTGGCTTTCAGGTTGAAGGCGGGCAGTTTCTTACCAACGGACAACATGGATACAGCTCCTTTACAGTGAGTGAAAAATCAAACGGCTTGTCATTCGGTGTCAGCGCGCCAGCAAGGCGGCGCACAGACATTCCAGTTCAGCTTCGGTGTTGGCCGGTGTTTGCAGGCACAGCCACCACCAGGAATCGACATCGCGCATCGTGCTGCTCCGGTTACGCGGTCAACCGCGGTGCTCGTTTCGGGTGGCGCCATCTTCGCGGGGGCCGGCGGCTTTGCCCATTCGAACGGTTGAATCTGTTTGATAGGTATTGCCTATTGAACCGGCCTGGCGGCATAGTCCGGTTCATGTCGAACGTTCATGTCGAATGTTCATGCCGATCGGCCATGTCGACCGGTCAGGCCGGTCGGTTGCGGCGGGGAGCAAGCGATGAATTTGCGTGATTTGCAGTATCTGGTGGCGGTGGCCGAGTACAAGCACTTCGGCAAGGCGGCCGAGGCCTGCCATGTGTCACAGCCGACCTTGAGCCAGCAGCTGAAAAAGCTCGAGGAATACCTCGGCGCCCAATTGATTGAACGTGACAGTCGGCGGGTGCAGTTGACCGCGCTGGGCAGCGAAGTGGCAACGCGCGCACGGCGCATCGTCAGTGATGCCGATGCGCTGGTGCAGCTGGCCCGTTCGGCGTCCGACCCGTTGGTGGGGGAGCTGCGGCTCGGCGCGTTCCCGACGCTGGCACCGTATTACCTGCCATCGGTGTTGCCGATGCTGCGGCAGAAATTGCCGGATCTGAAACTGTTTCTCGTGGAAGACAAAACCCCGCACCTGATTCAGCTGGTGCTGCGCGGCGAGCTCGATGCTGCGCTGCTGGCCTTGCCGGTGCCGCACGAAGGGCTGGAAGCGATTCCCTTGTTCAGCGAACCGTTCTTGCTGGCGGTACCGAAGCAGCATCTGCTTGCCAAACGCAAGCAGGTCGCGCTCGACGATCTGCAGGGCCAATCGCTGCTGTTGCTGGAAGACGGCCACTGTCTGCGCGATCAGGCGCTGGAGGTGTGTCAGCTGGCCGGTGCCGGCGAAAACGCCACGTTCCGGGCCAGCAGTCTGGAGACCTTGCGGCAGATGGTCGCCGGCGGCATTGGCATTACCTTGATGCCGAAAATGGCGGTGCGCGATCAGGAAGAAGGCGTGCGCTATCTGCCGCTGAAAGCCAATGCCGAGCGCACAGTGGGGCTGGTGTTTCGCGCCAGCACGTCGCGCCGGCGTACCCTGATCCATCTGGTGCAGTTGCTGCGCGCGCATCAGGGCGTGCCGACGGCGGGCCGTGCCCGGCCTGTCGCTGCGGCCCGTTAAGTCACACCGCTGTCACATCGGTTCGGGTGCCGCGCTTTTGCCGTGCCGGGTGTTATGGCGTCAGATCCTCGCGTGCCAGATCTTCCGGTGCCAGCGCGAAATCCGGGTGAAAATTGTAGATGTTGTAATGATCGAGCAGCACCACACGCGATCCGACTTCGCGCTCGTACGGTTGCTTCTCCAGAATGCGCACCGCCAGATCGATGGCGATGCGCGCCTGAATCACCGGCGCGTCGGTTGGCGCGGCCAGAATCCGGCCGCTGCGCAGCCCGCGAAACACACTGGCATTGAGGTAGTAGGCAAGGGTGCGCACACGCGGCGCGGGGTTACCGCGCAGCACATGCGACGCGGCTTCGGCGGTGACCGCCGTGCCGACCACCAGATCCAGATCCGGTAGCGTTTTCAATGCCGTTTGCACCAGCTCGGTTTGCACCCGCAGGCCGGTGTCGCCGTGCGCGCTGTGGACAATCTGGCCGCAATTCGGCCGCAACTGTTTGCGAAATCCGGCATCACCGTCACGCACCCAGCCGGCACCTTGCGGGCCGGGAAACCAGGCAATGCGAAAGGACCGACGTTCACGCGCGCACAGCGCATTGACATAATCGGCAGCGGCGGCGCCCATGTCGGTAAACGCGACCCGCGCTCTGGCGCTGATGTGCGGACTGTCGATGCCGTTGATCAAATCGATGAGCGGCAGGCCGGCGCCGGCCAGCGTTGCCAAGGTCGGGTTCAGTGCCCGCTCGTGCACAGCGCCGATGATGACCGCGTGGTACTGGCCGTTGCCGCAGCGTTCCTGCAATTGCCGGATTTGTTGCGCCAGCTGGTCGTAGCCGCCGGCATAGACAATGTCGAGCTGGACGCCGATGCGCTTGGCCTCGCTTTGCAGGCCCCAGTCGACCGCGCGCCAGTAATCGTCCTTGCGATGCGGCAGGGCTGCACACAGTCGCCACGGCTGCGAGCTGGTGGCGAGTGGCTGATAACGGGCGGGCAGCTTGTCGCTGCGATTGCCGAGTGTGACGGTGCGCTCGACCGGGTAGGGAAACCAGTCGGCCGCGACGGCCGGGCCGGCACTCAGTGCCAGCAGGCAAGCCATCCATGCTGCAATGCATTGCATCCTGAGAACCCCACCTGATCGCAGGGAGTCTGCCGGCAGTATAGGCTAGACTCAGCGAACACCGGGACAAGAGACACGGACATGGCGGCAGCAGCACGGGTGCTGGTGGTGGACGACAACAGCACCAATCTGGCAGTGGTTGGCGAGATGCTGGAACGGCAGGGCTTTGACGTGTACGCGGCCAACAGCGGCGAGATGGCGCTGCAAATGACGCCGCTGGCCAAGCCGGAAATCGTGTTGCTCGATGTCATGATGCCGGGCGGCATGGACGGTTACGAAACCTGCCAGCGCTTGCGCGCGCTGGAAGGCATGGCCCAGGTGCCGATTCTGTTCCTGTCAGCCGACAGCACGCCGCAAAGCAAAATCCGCGGCTTTCAGGTCGGTGGCATGGATTACGTCAGCAAACCGTTTCAGGTCGACGAATTGCTGGCCCGTTTGCGCACCCATCTCGATCTGTTCCGCTTGCGCACCCAGCTCGAAAGCGAAGTGCAGCGCAAGACCCAGGCCGTGCACACACTGGTGTCGGAACTCAACGATTCCTACGAACAGGCCTTGGCGCTGCTGGCGCGGGCCGGTGAGTTTCGTGACAAGGACACCGGCAATCACACCCGCCGAATTGGCGAGTACGCCAGCAAGCTGGCAATGCTGGCCGGTTGCGATGCCGATTTCTGCCGCCGCATCAAACACGCAGCGCCGCTGCATGACATCGGCAAGGTGTCGATTCCCGATCGCATTCTGCTGAAAGCCGGCCCGCTCGATGCCGACGAATGGGACATCATGCGCACCCACGCCGAAGCGGGCGCGAGAATTTTGCGCAAGTATCAGCAGCCGCTGTTCCAGATGGCGGCCGAGATCGCCTGCTGCCACCATGAGCGATTCGATGGCAGCGGTTACCCGAACGGTGTCCGTGGCCAGGACATTCCGTTGGCGGCGCGCATCACCACGCTGGTGGATACTTACGATGCGCTGCGTTCGCGTCGGCCGTACAAGCCGCCGTACAGTCACGAGCATGCGATGCGGGTGTTGGTGGAAGGCGATGGCCGCACCAACCCGATACATTTTGATCCGGATCTGCTGGCATTGGTGGTGCAACACCAGGAATTGCTGCGGCCGGTATTTGATTTGGATGTCCAGCAGGTCGGGATGGCCGAGGTGCTTTGATGAGCGGTGAAGGAAAACGCCGGGAACGTTTGCAGTCGCAGCTTTTTCTCCGGGTTGCACTGTTGGTGCTGGTCCTGATCCCGCTGTTCGGGGTCATCCGCTATCAAAGCACGCGCGACACCCTGCAAAAGGAATTCGAACAGCGCATGGAAGGCGCGACCGAAGTGCTGTCGGTGGCGCTGCGCGAACCCCTGTGGGAATTTGACGAAAGCCAGATCGGCGAAGCGGTCAAGGCGCTGTCCTATCTGGATGAGTTGCAGCGGGTCCACATCACCGATCAAAGCGCCGCCCGCTATGAATGGTGGTTTGATCGCAGCCAGAAACCGGATCTGCTCGAACAGGCCAGCGCGCCGACCAGCCGCAGCGATGGGGCGGTGATGCGCGCGTTTGCCATCAAGGCGCGCGGCGCCGAGCTGGCCGCGGTCGAGCTCGAATTCAGCGATGCCGAAGTGCGTTCGGCCTTGCAGGAATTCCTGACCAGCATGATCACGCTGGTCGGTGGCTTCACGGTTGCGGTGTTGCTCTTGATGTACGTGCTGGTCGAGCGCTATGTCGGCCGGCCGCTGCTGCATTTGCAAGCCGCCCTGGCCGATGATGCGCCGCCCAGCGAATTGCCGAAAGTGGTCGCCGAACTGCCGCCGAACGAACTGCAGGCGCTGGCCGAGCGCTACATGGCGGTGCTGATGGATTTGCGCAGCCATCAGGAGCACCTGACCGACATGGTGGCGCAGCGCACCCAGGCCTTGAGCGACACCAACCAGCAACTGGAAGCTGAGATCCAGCGCCGCAACACCATCGAGAAAGAATTGATCGCAGCGCGCGAACAAGCCGAACATGCCAGCGAAGCGAAAACCTATTTCCTGGCGCACATGAGCCACGAATTGCGCACGCCATTGAACGGCATCATCGGTTACGCCCAGCTGCTCAGTCAGGGCGAGCGGGAGCCGCAGGAAGCGGCCGAGTTTGTCGCCAACATCAACCGCTGCGCCGATCATTTGCTGGAACTCATCAACCGGATTCTCGATCTGTCCAAGATCGAACAAGGTCGGATGGAGCGGGCCGATGCACCGTTCGCGCTGGCCCGCTTGATCGACGATGTCGCCACCGTGGTGCGGCCACGCGCTGACAGCAAAGGCCTGCAGCTGTTGGTGCAGCGCGATCCGGCCTTGCCGGCCGCGGTGGTCGGCGACATGGCGAAAATCAAACAGATTCTGATCAACCTGCTCGGCAATGCGGTGAAGTTCACCGAGCACGGCCAGATTGAATTGAGCGTGCGGCCGCTGAGCCCGGGCCAGCTGCAGTTTGCCGTGCGCGACACCGGCATCGGCATTTCCGAACGCGATCAGCAGCGCATTTTTGAGCCGTTCCAACAGGCTGGCGCCGCTGCCCAGCAATGGGGTCAGGAAGGCACCGGTTTGGGCTTGTCGATTGCGCGTCGGTTGGTCGAAATGCTCGGTGGCAGCCTGCAGGTGGAAAGCCAGCCCGGCAAAGGCTCCTGCTTCCGCTTCAATCTGCCGTTGCCAGTCAGCGATGTGCCGATCGAAGAAGGCGAAATGCTGACGCCGATCGCGCTGGTCGGCAGCGAGCAGCCGCAGATCCTTATCGTCGATGATGTCGCCCACAACCGCGACACGCTGGCGCTGCAACTGCGCCAGATCGGCTTCCGGGTCGACACGGTCGACTCTGGTGAAGCGGCGCTGGTGGCGGTGGCAAAGTCGCGGCCGGCGCTGGTGTTCATGGATATCCGGATGCCGGGCATGGATGGCATCGAGTGTGCCCGCCAGCTGCGGGCGCGTTACCACGGTTTGCCGGTGCTGGCGTTCACTGCCAGTGTGTTCGATGCCCAGGTCAACGCCGACATTCGCGCCCATTTCGATGGCCTGGTGCTGAAGCCGGTCGATCTGGCCCAGACCTGCGCGACCATCGCCAAATGCCTGCCGGTGCAATACCGCTATGCCGAGAAGGCCGGCCCGAGCGAGAGCGCCGGCGAGGAAACGCTGGCGATCAGCGAAACCCTGTCGGCCAGCGAGCTGGCGCATCTGCGGGCCTGGCTGTCGACCGGGGCGCTGGCCCGGATCCGCGATTTCGGCGCCGAGCTGCGCGAGCGCGAGCCGGAGCAGGCGGCGCTGGGTGAGCAGCTGCAGAAGCTGGCCCGCGCCTACGACATCGAAGCCTTGCGGCGCTTGCTGGGCTGACCGGTCCGGCAAGCGCCGGCAGGCCGACCGCCGCCACCGCCGGTCGGCCGATCACTCCAGCAATCGCCGTTTAGCCTGCTACCATAATTGGTACGGCTCCCATTAACGCCCTCACGAGGATTCCATGCGCCGGCTGCTGTGCCTGCCGCTGCTGCTTTTGGCGGCATGCCAACCCACGATTGACAACAGCGACACCGACGCGCTGGCGGACAGCCTGCGCGACATGACGGCGGAACGGACTCCGGAACAGCGCAAGGCCTTGGCCGATGCGCTGGCCATCATTGCCCTCTCGGAAGTGGGCTATAGCGGCAAGCCACCGGAAGATGCGGTGGCAATTGCCGAAGACGCCACGCTCGGCCCGGCCCTGCTGGGCGTGCTGGACGGTGACGATTACGACGACATCATCGAGATGGCCGATGCGCTGCGGCTGACCCGCGAAGAGCGGACACTGGCGGCCGCGCAACGCGCCCAGCAGGAGGTCAAGGCCAAGTTGTCCCAGGCCACTGCCGAGCTGGAGCAATTGCGTGATGTCGGTGTGCAGAATGCCCGCTACAGCTGGACCACCGGCGATTACATGCCGCAAGCCGTGGTCGAGTTTGATTTGGTCAATCGCACGGATGAACCGGTCACCGGCGTCAAACTGCGCGGCACCTTGAGCAGTCCCGATCGCGCTGAACCGTGGGTCTATGAAGTGCTGACCCATGAATTGATCCGGCCGTTGCCCGGCCAGAGCCTGGAGCGCTACCGGCTGGTGCCGAACCAGTTTTCTGCCTGGGGCAATCGCCAGTTGCAGCGTCGGCGCGATTTGCGGCTGAGCTTCTCGGTGATCAACGTTCGCAAAGGGCAAGACTGGCTGGTCTCGGCCGATCCGGAGCAGTTGCAGGCCGAGCTGCGCCATTTTGAAAATGCCGAACTGCAGGCGCGGGCCGCGATGACCGAGCTCAAGGGCAAGCAAGCCAATTGACCGAGCACGTCATGCGCAGTTAAGCGCAGGTTGTCAGCAACAAAAACGGCGGGAGATCCCCGCCGTTTTTGTTTTTGGGCTTTACCCCGATATGCTCCCGCCGCGTACCCGGGCGTGAGCGCAGAAAAGAACAGGGCGCAGTTGCCTGCGCCCTGGACAGACCCGGTGTGAGGAACCCTCATTACCCACACCGGATTTGCTCTGCTAGCAAACGCGATTCTGTCGCCAAATGCTGCGCACAATTACCGCTGCATGACCACTCGAATCGCGTTGCCAAAACTGCTAGGCAGTCTGGGCGCGACCCAGACTCGGCGGATTTACCAGTCGCCGAGAATGGCGCCGATCACGATGCCGGCCGCGAGCGCGTCGCCAAAGTGGTGGTAATGACAACCGGCGTGAATGTGGATGCCGTTGTGGAAGTAAAACGGATCGTAGAAGTGGCTGTAGTAGTCATGGCGCAGATGGTAGTGCCGGTAATGACCATAGCCGTCGTTGACATAAATCACCCGGCGCGGTGCCGGCGAGTAGTAATACGTGTGGTGATGGCGATCGTAATCGCGGTAATGACGGTGATCCCGATCGCGCCAGTCGTGATCATGGCGGTCGCGGTGGCGATGCTCGCTGTGCCGGTCATCGCGGCGATCATCGCGCCAGTCGCGCCGATCGTGATCGCGGTCGCGGTGATCGTCACGGCGGTCGCTGCGCCGGTCATCGCGTCGCTCATCACGGAATTCGCGGCTCTGGCCGTGGCTGCGGCTTTGCTCGCTGTAAATGGCGCGCTTGTCGCCGCTGTCGCGTTGGTTGCCGCGCGCGTTGTCGCGGTCGGCCATGGCCTCGCCAGCGCCAAGCAGCGCCAGGCTGGTCAGAACAAGAGCAAGGGTGCGCATGATTCAGGCTCCTCAGGGGGCGGGCGAGCAGGTCTCGCACCGTTGCCGTCATGCTGAGCTGCGGCAACTGAATCCGGCCTGAACCGTAACCGGCCTGGACTTCATTGGGCCTGAACCATGCGCTTCGGCCGTCACTTCCAGTCTTTCAGGCCGTACTTGGCCATGATGGTGGCGAGTTTGCCGCTGCTGCGCAGGGTGCGAACGCCGTCGGTCAGCAACTTGGCATACTCTTTCGAGCTCGGTTTGGCCGGGCTGCAGGCGATATACATCTCGGTCGGCTCGCCGTACAGGCCGGCGTTCTCGATCTGCCCGGTCAGGCCCATCTCCTTGATTTTGGCTTCAGCGACGTAGACCGACTCCAGCGTCGTCACGACCCGGCCGGCCTGCACCTTCTTCAGGTTCTGCTCCAGCGCATTGTCACCACTGACGCTTTGAATGCCTGCCGGATTGGCTTTGGCAAAATCTTCGAATTCATCGCCGTAGGCATAGCCGCCGATGACCGCGACAGTCTGGCCCTTCAGGCTGGCCAAATCGCCGCTGTAGCGCCAAGCCTGGCCTTTCTTGACCCAGAACGCCTGCACATCCATGCCAAGCGGCTCCTCGGGGAAGACGAAATCCGGGGTGTCTTCCTTGTAGGCGCCGACCACGCAGTCGAACTTGCCGGCCCGGGTTTCGGCCACCGCGCGCTCCCACGGCAGGGTCTGATAATTGACGGTGTGACCACCCGCTTTCAGCGCTTCCTGCGCGATTTCGATCATGAACCCGGGCTCGGCGGCACCGGGTTCGCCATTCATCGGAAACCAGACATCGGCACGCAAGGTGACTTCGGCCGCCGAGGCGGTGCCGGCCAACACACCGGCAAGGCAGAACAGGGAAAGACGTGACATAAGCAGGACTCCTGACCAGACCAGACCGCACACGGTCAAACAAAAAGGGCAATTAAAGCGTAGCCGCGATGTCGCTGACTGCAAGCGGGGGTGCTCACGTTGCCGGAACCGGCCTGATACAATCCGCGCCATCTCGTGACCCTGGAGTCCTGGTTTGTGGAACGTTTGATTGAGCGCAGCATGTACGCCAGCCGCTGGTTGCTGGCGCCGATTTATCTGGGCTTGTCGCTGGCGCTGATTGCGCTGACGGTGAAATTCTTTCAGGAGTTCGTTCACGTTTTTCCGCACCTGCTGGAAAAATCGGAAAGCGAACTGGTGCTGCTGGTGTTGGCACTGGTCGACATGGCGATGGTCGGCGGTCTCATCGTCATGGTGATGTTTTCGGGCTACGAGAATTTCGTCTCCAAGCTGGATGTCGCCGACAGCGATGAAAAGCTCGACTGGATGGGGAAGCTCGATACCGGCACGCTGAAACAAAAAGTCGCTGCCTCGATCGTCGCCATTTCCTCGATTCATTTGTTGCAGAAATTCATCGGTGTTGAAAGCGTCTACAACCAGCGGTTGAAAACGCTGTCTGAACAGGGCGTCGAGTTGACTCCGGATGTGCTGCAGCTGGCGTCGCAGCAGTCCAGCGATATGCTGATGTGGTTTGTGCTCATTCACATGACATTTGTCGCGTCGGCCTTTGGCATGGGCTATCTCGACAAAATGACCAAGTCGGCACACTAAACAATTGGTTAAGAAAAACCGGGCCACGTGCCCGGTTTTTTATTTTCGCCAGCCAGCCGGCTGCGCTATGCTCTGGGCGAACTGAGCGCTCGCTCGGTCTCACCCGCAGAACCCCATCACCCATCCGAAAGCCATGCCAACAGGAGCCCCATAGTGGAGCACACGCTGATCGCCACCATTGCCCTCAGCTTCCTGTTCGCCTTTCTGGCCGGCCTTGTCGCCGCACGCGTTGGCTTGCCGCCCTTGGTCGGCTATTTGCTGGCGGGCGTTGCGGTCGGTCCCAACACCCCCGGCTTTGTTGCCGATACCGCGTTGGCGCAGCAGCTGTCGGAAATCGGCGTGATCTTGCTGATGTTCGGTGTCGGTCTGCATTTCTCTTTTCGCGATTTGCTGAAGATGCGCCATATCGCGCTGCCCGGTGCGGTGCTGCAGATTCTTGCCGCCACCGCGATGGGCGGTGCCATGGCCTGGTGGTGGGGCTGGGATTTGCCGGCCGCGATTCTGTTTGGGTTGGCGCTGTCGGTGGCCAGTACCGTGGTGCTGCTGCGTGGCCTCGAAGAAAACAATGTGCTGAACACCGTGCACGGTCGCATCGCGGTCGGCTGGCTGGTGGTCGAAGATTTGGTCATGGTGCTGGCGCTGGTCATGCTGCCAACACTCGGGGCATTGAAAGGTGGCGACGCGACGTCGTTGTTCACCAGCGGCGCGTTTTGGCAGTCGCTCGGTCTTGTCATGGTCAAGGTGGCCATTTTTT
The DNA here is from genome assembly GCA_946480585.1 of uncultured Kangiella sp. The sequence continues at coordinate 4,506 of CAMLKQ010000011.1, read as the reverse complement.
CGGCGGTGATGATCGTGGCGGGGGCGCGTGCCGTGCCGTGGCTGCTGCAGTTGGTGGTCAAGACCGATTCGCGGGAATTGTTCACGCTGGCGGTGATCGCGGTGGCGATTGGCATTGCGTACGCGGCGGCCACCTTGTTTGGCGTGTCGTTTGCACTTGGCGCGTTTCTCGCCGGTGTCGTGATCAACGGTTCGCACATCAGTCATCGCGCGGCGGCCAACGCCCTGCCGTTTCAGGATGCCTTTGCCGTGCTGTTCTTTGTCGCAGTCGGCATGCTGTTTGACCCGCAGGTGCTGCTGGACAAACCGTGGCATGTGCTGGGCGCTGTCGCCATCATTCTGGTTGGCAAGTCACTGGTGGCGTTCGCCATCGTGCTGTTCTTCAAGTACCCGTTGGTGACGGCGTTGACGGTCTCGGCCGGTTTGGCGCAAATCGGCGAGTTCTCGTTCATTCTGGCCAGCCTGGGCCTGATGCACGGTTTGTTGCCGCCGGAAGGACAGAGCATCATTCTCGCCAGTGCCTTGATTTCGATTACGCTCAATCCGCTGACTTTCAAATCGATCAAGCCGATTTTGGCACTAATCGAAAGAAGCCCGCGCTGGAATGCCCGCTTCAACCGCAATCAGGACAAATTGGCGACGCCAGACGTTGAGATCGATCACGAGCAGATGCAGGACCATATCGTGCTGGTGGGGTTTGGTCGGGTGGGACGGCGTATCGGCGAGCAATTGGATGACATGCAGCTGCCGTATCTGGTGATCGAGCATGATCGCCATTACGTCGAACAATTGCGCAAACGCCATGCACCGGTAATTTACGGAGATGCTTCTCTGCCGGGCATTCTTGAACATGCCGAGCTGACCCACGCTCGCATTCTGGTCATCACCACGCCGGAGCGGTTTCAAACCCGACGGGTGATTGAACTGGCGCGCAAGCTGAACCCGCACATCGACATCATTGTCCGGACCCATCACGATGACGAATATCAACACCTGAAAGACATGGGGATTGGCAGCGTGGTGATGGGCGAGCGGGAGTTGGCGCAGCGAATGGGCGATGAGATCGGTCGCCGGTTCAGTGTGCTGCCGATGACAGCCAGCGCCAGCCATGATGAGACGACAGCCGCCTGAGACTCGCTGAGCCGACTTGCTCACCCGACGCTGTCGGCGATGGCGTCGCGTTGCTCGGTCAGCAAACGGATCTGGCCGGCGAAATAGCTGTCGCCGCCAAACCACGGAAAATGGCGCGGAAAGGTTGGGTCGTGCCAGCGCTGTGCCAGCCAGCCGCAGTATTGCACCAATCGCAGGCCGCGGAACACTTCCGCCAGTTGCCATTCGCGCCAGTCGAACTCACAGAAGTTTTCGTATTCGCTGACCAGCAAAGTCCGCTCGGCCGGTGTGTTCGCCAGCATCCACAAATCCTGCACCGCCGGCGCGGTCCGGCAGTCGTCGAAATCGATCAGCAGCACACCATCGCCGGTCCACAGGATATTGCCCGGATGCAGATCGCCGTGACAGCGTTGCCAGTTGACGTCGTGCAGCCGCTGCAATTGTACCGCGCAAGCTTCGAGCAGGGTTTCGGCGGCATGTTGATACGGCGCATGCAAATGCGCCGGCAGCAGCGGGCTTTGCAAGGTTTCGGCCAGCGCCGGCCGGGCGAACTGCTCGACGTCGAGTCGTTCCCGGCAGTTGAACGCGCGCTGCTGGGCAACGGCATGCAAACGGCCGACGGTGCGGCCCATCACTTCCAGTTGCGCGTCGTTGCCGGCCTCAAACGGGCGACCGCCGCGCTGCGGAAACACCGCGAACAGAAAGCCGCTGTATTCAAACACGCTGATGTTGTCGCGCTGCACTGGCGCAATCACCGGAATGTCGGTGTCGGCCAGTTCAAACAAAAAGGCGTGTTCTTCCTGGATTTGATCGCGGCGCCAGCGGCCCGGCCGATAGAATTTGACGACGTACTTGCTGCCGTCGTCATCGCGAAAACTGTAGACACGGTTTTCAAAACTGTTGAGCGAGTGCAGCGCCGCTTCCGGCAGAAAACCGACATTTTCCAGCGCCAGCAGAATGGTGTCTGGCGTCAGCTGGGCGTAGACATGCTGGTGTTCGCCGGCGTCGTTCACGCCAGCTTGATCGTGGTCCATTTCCGTCGCCGCCAAAGCCAGACAAACACCCCGGTTTGAAAACCGCGGTAACCCACGTAAATCGACCAGATGGTCAGCAAGCCCATGCCGAGCACCGGCCCGGTGAGGTAGGCGAGCGGCAGAAACACCAGCCATTGCAAACCGAGCGTAACGGCCATCGTGCTCATTGTTGCGCCGGCACCTTGCATGCCGTTGAACAGGACGGTGCCGACCGCATCGAGCAACAAACCAATGGCGACGAGCCGCAACGGAACCACACCGAGCGCGGCGACCTCCGGATCAACAATGAAGATGCTCATGATCCACGGTGCCAGCACAAACATCGGCACCGCGATGATGAACACGACGATGAGTGCCAGTTTGGCGACATCCCAGCCCCAGCGGTAGGCATCGCAGGCATCGTTGCGACCGAGTGCCTGACCGACCAGCGTTGCCGCCGACAAGCCAAAGGCAAGGCAGGGCAGAAACGCTACCAACAGGGTATTGGTCAGCACGTTGGCGACCGCCAGCTCACCGGTGCCAATCTGTCCGACAATCCAGAACAGGGTGATAAAGCCGAGCGAAAAGAAAAACTGTTGGGCACAGGCCGGCAGCGACACCTTGATGATGTTCATTACGGTTTCGCGGCGTGGCAGCGAGGCAAGGAAACCGTACTGGCGGGTGTGGCGCCAGGCATAGCTGAAATAAATCAGCGTGCCGATGTACAGCGAAATGGTGGTGCCTAAGCCGGCGCCAAACGTTCCCAGCGCCGGCAAACCGAACTCGCCGAAAATCAGCACATAGTTGATGCCGATATTGATCGTGTGCATGACCAGCAAGGTCATGAAATAAAACCGGGTCAGCTTGATCGCGCTCCAGTAAGCGCGGAACGAAAAATTCATGCCCATCGCGGCGATGCCGGCGATACGGGCCTGCAAATAGGGCGTGCCTTGCGCTGCCACTTCCGGATCGTCGGTCAGCAGCGAGACGATCCACGGCGCGCACAGAATCAGAATGATCGCGAGCGGAATCGCCGAGCAGGCGATCAAGAGCAGTGAGCCGTTCAGCGGCCGTGCGGCGATGTCATGCTGACCTTCGCCCATCCGGCGCGCGACCATCGCCTGCACACCGGCCGACAAGCCAATGAACGCGGCTGCGAGCAGCCAGTTGACGTAACTGGTGATGCCGACAGCCGCCACCGCGGCCGGGCCGAGCCGGCCGACCATATACATGTCGACCAAGTTGAGAATGTTCTGCGAAATCATGCCGCCCATGACAGGCAAGGTCAGTTGCAGGATTTGCTGGGAGCGTTCGCGGTTCAACACGATGGGGGCATGGCTCGTGAATGCAGCCGGCCAGCGGCTACAAGAAACCGGCCATGTAGGCCGGTCGGTTGTCAGGATTCTAGCACCGGGGCGCGGGCTGCAAGCGGCTTATTGCGGCCGCTTGAACCGCAGCACAAAGCGGTCGGTCTGGAAGCGGATCTTGGCATCGAAGCTGGACAGGCTGCGATCATCATTCGGGTTGCGCAGCAAATCGCTGCTGCCATCCAAGCGGAAGCCGACTTGTTCCAGATCCTGTCGCAGTGTCGCTTCCTCGATCCGGTGCAGCGGTTTGCTGTCCTGATGCCCGCGACCGGCCTTGGCGCTGTGATCAATCACCGCCAGCGTGCCGCCGGGTTTCAGCGCATCGAACAGTTTGCGGAATAGCGCCGGCCGATCCATCGCGGGCCACCCTTCGGCCGGATCAGCGAAGTACATGTCGTGGAATGCCATGCTGGCGAAGATCAGATCGTATTGCTGGCTGCCGAGCGTCAGATCATCTGCTTCGACGTCAAGCCGCTGAACGTTTGGCAGCCGGTTGTTGGCCAGCCGGGTGTCGAGTTGGGCGCCAACCCAGTTCAAGTAAGGCTTGTTGTTGAATGCATCGACCCGCCCCTGCGGCCCAACCGTGCGTGCCAGCAATTCGGTGAAGTAGCCGCCGCCGGCGAACACATCCAGCACCTTCTGACCGGGCTGCACCTGAAAAAATGCCAGCATCGCTTCTGGTTTGCGGTACAGATCGGCCTTGCGATCGGCATCGCTGCGCGTCGGGTGGCCAACCGCGTTGCTGATGGCGTCATTGGCCTGAATCGCAGCCGACAGCAGCAGGCCGCATAGCAAGGTGGAGAAGATCCGGAACATGCTGCCTCCGTGGCGGATGTGCGGCGTGGTGTCAGAAGCGGCGCCAGAAAGACAGCCAAATATGGCGGCCGCGCCGGGCTCGGGTTCGGGCGAGTATAGCCAGCGCCTGTCGCGGATCGGCACCGGCAAAATTACCGGCACTTGAGGCTGTGAGGCATGGCTCACACCGTTCGCGCCAGACACCAGACATCGATGCGCTCG
>CAMLKQ010000010.1 GCA_946480585.1 uncultured Kangiella sp. | reverse complement strand
CGTCCGCGTTTGGCGAGGGGCTTTTCTGTAAGCAAATGCGAGGCGCCGTGTTGATCGCGGTGCTCGCGGTACGCCTTCATGAGCGTTGGCACACGAAAAAATCACCTGTGCCGCACGACCGCAACGGTTTCGGCTACCTCGCCTTGGCGTGAGGTAGCGAGTGTTACTTCACCGCCTCAATGGCGACATCGCGCTCCCGCAGCGGGATCGGGCCGCCAAAGCATTTGTCGTACTTGGCCTGCAGGCCTTGCGACAGCGAATAGGCGCCGGGGCCGACCATGTTGGTGATGCTGTACGGAGCAACAATGCGGGTGCGGACTTGGCCGTGGCCGGGCACATTGTTCCAGTTCGGGCCGGCAGCGCCGGCATAGAGCTGGCCATGATCAAATGCGGCGTGCGAGGCGACATACACCGGTTTGTCGTATGCCAGCAGATAGCCCGGGTCCGAAATCAGAATCATCTGGGCTTCTACCGCCGTCAGCTCGGCATAGGAAAACGTCTTGCTGGCGTAGTTGCTGACGATGGTGCCTTGCCAGCACCACGGCACGGCATGCGCGCTGACCGACATCAAACCGGCCACAGCGGCCACAGTCATCGAAATCTTGTTCATCTCCATCTCCTTCACGGTGTAGGGGAACGGCCCGTTCGTGCAGACCGTTCCTGTTCAGACTGACGCCAATCAGCCGAGCCTTTGGCCGATGCAACGTCTGGAATCAGTAGACCGTGACGGCCGTGGCCGGAGAAGCGAAGAACAGGGACGTGATGGGGCGGAAATGGGTAAAGCGCGGTAAAGATTCCCGTCGAATGGGCGGCCAAACGGCGATTTTTACCCGTTTTTGCCCGGAATTCGGCTACGCAGCCCAGTTGGGCTTTGAAACAATGGCCGCTCGCAAGGCATTGCCGCACACGAGGGAATCATGATCCGTTTACGACGCACTTGGATGCTACTGCTGCTGAGTTGGCCGGCGTTTGCCCACGAACTGCCCATCGAGAGCCTGCAGGTTGGCAGCAGCTATGCCGTGGTCACCAGCTTTACGCTGAGCCAGCAAATGATTGAGCAGAGCTATGCCGAAGCCAGTCACTACTTCGATTACGAACAATGGCTCGCGCACCGGAAAAGCCAGTACCAGGTGCCGGCCGATAGCGCGGAGAGTTATTACTGCGCCAAATCCGAACAGCCCCGGGTGAAGACCTGCGGCCATATCGATCCGTTCTACCGGGCCGGCATGGCGGCCATCAGCTACTGTCAGGCTCATGCCTTGCTCAATGGCTATGTGACCCTGATTCCGCGCATCACCGGCCCGGCCAGCTACGTCAACAGCATGGCGCAAGCGGCCAGCGATCATCACACGGGCTATGACACGGCGCATGGCCTGAGCTTTCAATGCGTGTATCCGGTCCGGCAGTTGCTGCAGCGTTGACGAGCCTAACGGCGTGCCGGGCGAGCCCGCATTGCCGGACAACCTGTGACTCGCGAGACCAAGCGCAAGGCAAGGCGTTACGCCAGGTTTTGCTTTGCGCTTGATTCGGTTGCCTCGTCTGGCGCAACGGGCGCCTGCAACAATGCCTTGGCTTTCACCGCCGCCATGATGGCATTGAGCTGCGCATTCAATTGCGCGCGCTCGTCGCTGCTCAGCTGACACTCGGCCAGCACGTAGTGGCAAGTCTGCACCACGCTGCGCCAGCGCGGCTGACGTGGCAATTTTTCCAGGCTCAGGTATTTGTCCAGTGAGCGGGTGCGCAGCCTGCCGTCATCGATGGAGACTTTCCAGATCTTGCTGCGGTCCGCCAGTTCGACGCGATTGGTTTGGGTGGCTTTTTCCCACAGCGCGACACAAGCCAGCATGGCTTCCACCAGCAAACGATTGAATGCTTGCTGATCGGCGGCATTGGCCTCGGTGCTCTGCGGGGTAGTAACTGTCGCATCGTGCGTGTCATCCCGCTCGGCGGGTTCGCCATCAGCGTCGACCGGGTCTTGTTGCAGCAATACCAATTGCTGCCGGTGCGACGCGATCTGGCGCAACAGCTCCTGGTGTTCACGCCGTTTACGATAGAAATAGGTCAGCGCGCCGAACGTGGTGACGGCCAGTAACAGCAGGCTCGCCAATACCCCAATCGTCAAGCGATGAATGTCCGCCGACTGGCGTTCGCTGAGCGCTGATTTTTCCGCCAATTTGCGCTGCAGTTGCTCCCGGACAATGTCCTGGCGCAACGCACCGAGCGTTTGGTCATAGCGTGCGGCCAGCAACTGTTCGCGCGCCGCCATGTAGTCCTGATAATGCGTTAATGCCTGCTGCGGTTGGTTTGCTGTCTGTGCGATTTCAGCCAGCAATTGCAGCGCTGCGGTTTCCTGATCGGGTAGGCTTTGCTCGCGTGCCAGCTGCCGTGCTCGCTCGGCCAATGTGCTGGCATCGGTTACTGCCTGTTGGTGTTGCGCGAGTCGTGCCAGCGCCAGCAAGGCCGCCGGTTGCTTGATGTCGGCATGGTCGGCGAGCAGATTCTTGACGCGTGCCAACAACTCGCCGGCCGCTGGCCAGCGGCCCGCGTTCATTTGCGCGGTGGCGAGCGTTGCCAACACCCGGGTTTGCTCTTCCGCGCTCAACAGTTGATCGTAGAGCGCGGTCAGTTGTGCCGCATAGCTTGCGCTTTGGCTTGGCTTTTTGTGCAGGCTGTAGAGCAGGGTCAAATCTTCATAGAGATGGGCCAGGCTTTGCAGCGCTTTGCGATCATCCGGATGGCTGGCGGTGTAGCGGCCGTAGGCTTGCAGGGCTTCTTGATAAAACCCTTCAGCGTCCGCGTAGGCCTCCATTTTGAGGTGGGCGAGTCCGATATTGCTCAGTGTGATGGCGCTGCCATAGTCATCACGCAGCGCTTGCTTCAGTGCCAGGCTTTGTTGCAGGTAGCGCAGCGCTTCTTTGTGATTGCCACGGGCATTCTGGATAACGCCCAGTTCGTTGAGCGATTTGGCCAGCAACGCGCTGTCTTCCATGGCGACGGCCACCTGATGCGCTTGCTGCAGCAACGCCTCCGCGCGATCCAGTTGCTTCTGATACCAATGCTGCAAGCCTTGCAGACGATAGTAGCGATACTGCGCCGACGGCTCGCTTGCGAACGATGGTGCGGCTTTCGCCAATACCAGATATTGCTCAACGCGTGGGTAATCGCGTTGCTGCAGCGCCAGGGTCGCCAAACTCAACTGGTGATCGAGTGCCGCGCTTCCCTCGGCGCTCGCCAGCGCTGACTCGCAGGCGGCCACTTGTTCTGCCAGCGGTTGGTTTGACACTGCTTGCGTGCAGTCTTCTGAGCGCACGCCCGCCGGCAACACGCCGCCAACGGCAGCGACCAACAAGACCGTGGTCACCGACGGCGACGCTGCAAAATTCAACAATTTCTTCTGCATAAAAAAGACGGCAAGGCACCGGACGCAAGGCGACTAGCAATACCTGATACCGTCGCATTGTTCAATGATGGCGAGCTTGGCTCCGCCATGGCTTGCGGACAACACCAAAAAATCGGATGAAGACGCTGTTTCCGTCAGCGAAAACGCAGCGTGCAGGTCGATGGCCTTCACCGTTATCCAATCGTTTCTCCTCAAGGGAGAGGACTCAGGTGGAGGAGAGGCCCGATGAGAGCCGTGTCGCATAAGGAAAAAAGCCCCCGCCGCCTGTTGCGACGGGGGCATGAGGAAGCGAAAAAAGAGCGCTGACAAGCTTTGAATGCCGCCAACTCAGTAATCGCTGCTGTACGCCTTCATGAACGAGTACACGGTCGAGTCGAACCGGCGGGCGAGGTTGTAGTCGGTGGCGCCGGCGCGGTGCATGCCGACGAGGTAGGCGCCGTAACCACAGCCGGTGCAGCTCGGATCGGCGTAGTGATAGAAACCGGAGCCGCTTTGACCGCCGCTGGTGTCGGCCTGATGGCGGATCATGTTCGAGGTGGCGTTGTTTTCGCTGGCGGTGGAGGTGTCGCCCCAGATGCGGGTGGCGCAGCTCACGCCCGGGTTGCCGCAGGTGCCGCTGCCCGGATATCCGCGCACATAACCCATGGTGGCTTCGATGGCGCTTTCCGAGGCGGTGTAGTGGCCGAGCCAGCCAGTGGTGGCGCCCGGTTCATCCGAATTCACCCCGTTGCTGACGCTGTTGCAGCCGACATCGAAATCGAGCACGGCGTAATCATCGCTGTCGGCGTTGCCGTTGGTGTAGGCGGTCGGAATGGTGACCCAGTAGCAGCGATACCATTCGCCGTACGGGCTCGGATCGGCGTCGGCGCTGTCAAAGCCCGGTGCCCAGCGGTGATCGGCTTCCCAGGTGTCGCCGTCTTCGTTCCAGAACACGTGCGCAACCGACATGGCGGTGGACGGGCCGATCAACGTGCCAGAACCTTGTGACGAATTGATCACCGCGGTGGAGCCGGCATTGTCGAACACGATGTTGGTGCGATACGGATACGAGGTGTTCGGCATCACGGTGCGATCATCAACGGTGCCATGGACGATGTTGATGCTGATCGGGCCGCCTTCGCTGCTCAGTTTGTCTTCCTGCAGCTGGTTATACGGGGCGTTGCCTTGCGCCGGGCTGCGGCCTTGCGGCTGCTTGAGCAGTGCGCCGCTGCGCTCCAGTTCGCGCAGGCGAATGGCTTCGTCGGCGAGATCGTAGGCCGGGGTCGCTTCGCGGTATTGGTGGCCATTGAACAGCGCGACACCGCGCAGGTTTTCGGCCAGTTGTTCGCGAGTCAGGAACTCGTCGGCGAGCGCGGCATTGCTGATGCGGTTGCTCGCTTCCGGCGTCGCGATGCGGCCATCGACGCGGCCTTCCCAAACAAATTTGCGGCCGCGCAAGTACGCCACTTCGCGCATGGATTTGCCGTTGCCAAGCCGGTCGATCACTTTGCCTTCAAAGCGCAGCGAAGGCGAGAAAACGGTGGTTTCCGGCATTACGCGATTGGCGCTGGTCAAGGAGTCGGTATCGGCGGCGATGGTGAGCTGTGAGCTGACGGCAAGCGCAAGGCCTGCCAACCAGAGAGGCTTGTTCATGATGAAGTCCTTTTCAGTGCGGAAATGAGGGCCACGGCGGGCGCGGCCCGATAGGCCCCGTTGCACTGCGATCCATCGCGGACGGGGCAGTGGCATTAGAGTCGCTTGCCGCAGCATGTGGTAGCGGTCTGGTGACCGTATGCCTGCGGTCAGAAAGCGCTGCGGGTTGTGCGACATTGGCCGGGGTGAGCGCCGGCGAGCGCCGGTTCAACACATGTGTGAAGCCGCTGAACCTGTGGTTTATCAGCAGCTTAGTGGCGGTGCGAACGCGCATGGCGGTGTCACGAAACGCGCTGTGCGTGTGTGAGGGCCGGGCGAATGGCGCTGATGTATCGATGTTTCACAAACAGGTATCGATGCTTCACAACCGGGTGATGCGCCAGAAATAAGTGCCCAGTGCAGACGATATTGTTCGACAGCACCTGACAATGCCTGTATGGTGGCCCGGCAGTCGTATCAAGCCTCATAGTTTGCTCGCGTGTCATCCCGTGTTTTGTCCCGCTTTACCTCGGTTCACCGGTATCAAATCGATCATCCTTCCTTAGTCTTGAACGCTTGCGCTTATGGGCCAAGTGCCTGATTTTTCTCATTTAAGGAATACATCCATGTCGATTCAAACCGGTACCGTGAAGTGGTTCAACGAAGCCAAGGGTTTTGGTTTCATCACCCCGAGCGATGGCAGCGCCGATCTTTTCGCGCACTTTTCGGAAATTCAGAGCGGCGGTTTCAAAACGCTGAATGAAAACGACAAAGTCGAATTCGTTACCAAGCAAGGCCAGAAAGGCCTGCAAGCGGCCAACATTCGCGTCGTCAATGCCTGAACCGTTGCGCGGTGCTGAGTCAATTCGCGCTGCGCTGACGCCGTTTCTGGCTTGCACAAGCGCCACGCCTGGCGTGGTGGTTTGAGCGCTCCGGGCTCGCCCGGAATCAAAAAGGCCTCGCCTATCGCGAGGCCTTTTTGTTTTCTGCTTCGGTAGCAATCAGCGGATCGCTCTCTGTGGATGGTTCATGCTTCGACGTGCTCAGCATGAACGGCAATTCATCTGCTGCTGGCAAAGCCGGCCGTTCGCTCTCGTATCGCGTAAGGGTCGGCTGCCAAGCCTGTCGCAGCGCGGGGGCCTGCGCCATTCCCGGGAAAGCTGCCACAATAGGGTCATGGCGTGATGGACGTTTCAACCGATGACAATGCGGCATAAAGCGAGTTGGTTGCGGTATGGATGGTGCGTCTGGCTGAGCGTGGCAGCACCCGCGCACGCGGCAGATGCGCAAGCGCTGTATGCGCAAGCGAAGACTTTGTTGGGGTCGGATCGGCTCGCGGCCATAGCCGTGTTGGAGCAGGCCGGCCGGGCGGTGAGCGCGAGTCAGGATTGGTCGCTGCGCCAGCAGATTTTCACCAGCTTGTGCTGGTGGCAGGCGCCGTACGAGCCGGCGCTGGCGGCGCAGTACAGCCAGCAACAACGCCCAACGCTGAATGCCGCTACCGAAGCGGCGACCGCCGCCGAACTGCTGCTGTGTGAGGGCTATGCCGCCGAGCAACAAGGCGACTCGGAACAGGCCGGCGCGCGTTATGCCGAGGTGGTCGCGACTGCGCGGATGCTTGCTGATGATGAGTTGTTGGAATCGGCATTGTCGCTGCACGGTCAATGGCTGCACGGTCGCGGCGAATACGCCGATGCGCTGCAGGCCTTGCAGGAAGCGTTTGCCATCAATCAGCGCTTGGGTCGCGACAGCCGGCGCCGGTTCGTGCTCAACGCCATCGCCAACCTCTACGCGGACCAGCGTGTCGGCGACTACGACAAAGCGCTGGAGTATTTGCAGCAACTCCGCAGCGAACACCAGAAAAACGGTGACCGGCAAAACCTCGGCACGGCCGAATTCAATATTGCATCCACGCTGGAACTGAAAGGCGATCTGCAGGCGGCGCTACCGCATTACCACGCTGCGTTGGCGCTGGCACGTGAGCTCAGCAATGCTGAAGATGTCGCGTTGATCGAGCGGGCGATTGGCGGGCTGCTGGTCAAGCTGAGCCGCGCCGACGAGGCGATGCCGTTGTTGGATGATGCGCTGGCGTTTTTTCAGCAAAGCGGCAACGACGAAAACCGCGCCATCGTGCAATTGTCGCGCGGGCTTGCGCTGCATGCCTTGGCGAAACCCGATCAGGCCTTGCAGGCGCTGACCGAAGCGGATCGCCATTTCACGTCGGTCGACAATCCGCGCTTTCTCGAACGCATCCGGCAAGCGCAGGCAGACATCTATCAGGCGCAAGGCAAGTACGCCGCGGCGGTCGAAGCCTTGCGCCAGCAATTGCAATTGCGCGAGCGTCTGGCCGAACAGCTCAACGCCAACCTGACCTCGCGGCTGCGCGTGCAGTTCGATACCGCCCGCAAGGAGCAGCAGAACCAACAGTTGCAGCGGGAAAATGCCCTGCATGAACAGGCACTCGCGGCCGGCCAGCGCATTCGGATGCAGCAGGGTTTGATCATCGCATTGACGGCGGTCATTGCCTTGGTGTTGGCGTATCTGTTTTTCCGCCAGCGCAAACAGGCCGAGCGAATGCGGGTGATGGCGCTCACCGATGAGCTGACCCGGCTGCCCAATCGCCGCCATGTGTTTCAGGTGCTGGCCGAACATTTGCAGGCCGCTCATCAATCCGAGCGCGATTACTGCGTGCTGATGTTGGACATCGATCACTTCAAGCAAATCAATGACGGCTACGGTCACGATGTTGGCGACAAAGTGCTGCAGCGGGTCGCGCACTGCCTGCGCACCTTGCTGCGGCCCGGTGATGTCGTCGGTCGCATTGGCGGTGAGGAGTTTCTGGTGCTGTTGCCGGCGACATCCGCGGCCCATGCCGCAGAAGTGGCCGAGCGCATGCGCGCGGCGGTAACCCGGTTGTCGTTGACGCAAGTTGCCGACGGGTTGCAGGCCAGCATCAGCATTGGTCTGGCGGCACGGCAGCCAGATGAACGCAGCGGCACGGCCTTGCTCAAGCGCGCCGATGAGGCGCTGTACGAGGCCAAGCAGGGCGGTCGCAATCGCGTGGTGGTGGCGGCCGACCCGCGCTGAGCACGATTGCCACGCTGAGCTACGCTTGATCACAGGCGCGCGAATGCGGCGCTGGGATTGGTCTTGAGGTGGTGTGTGCCTGTTCATCCTTATCAACTGTTTGCCAATTACTGGTCGGCCGTTGCGCTGCAAGTGAATCTGGTGGTGTTCCTGAGTTTGGCAGGTGCGCTGCTGCTGGGTTTGCTGGTGGGCTACGAGCGCAGTTACCACGGCCGCGCGGCGGGCATGCGCACCTACGGCATGGTTTGTATGGCCTCGGCGGCGTTGACAGTGTTGGCCGGTTATCCCGAGCAGTGGTATGGCGCGCACGCCGGCAGTGTGTTGCCAGCCGACCCGACCCGGGTCATTCAGGGCATTGTCACCGGCATCGGTTTTCTCGGTGCCGGCGTGATCATGAAAGAAGGCATGAACATCAGCGGCCTGACGACCGCCGCTTCGATCTGGGCGTCGTCGGCAATTGGCGTGTTGGTCGGCGTTGGGTTTTATGCGGCAGCGATTCTGCTGGCGCTGCTGTCGGCGTCGCTGATGATGTGGGGCTCGAAAATCGAGAGCCGGTTGCCGACACGGCCGGCCGTGACCATCGTCATGCGGTTTCGGCCGACCTATCAGGCCACCGAAGAGACGCTCAAACGGGTGGCATTTTCCCGCGGTTATATTCTCGCCAGCGGTTCGTTTTCGATCACCTATGAGAACGGCCAGCTGCAATGGCAGTTTGTTGTCGTGGCGGTGGAAGGGCGCAAGAGTGCCTCGATCATGGAGTTGTCGAAAGAACTCATGAGTTTTGAAGGCGTCGACAAGTTCCAGATCTCGCACGCGCGCAATTGAGCGTCATCAATCGGCGTCGATGCCGGCGCGTTGTTGGCGGCGCCAACTGGCCGGTGGCTGACCGGTCGCGCGCTTGAACGCGCGGGCAAACGCCGCTTCCGAGTCGTAACCCACTTCCTGCGCCACGGTCGCCACGGTGGCGTTGCCTTCACGCAGCAAATTGGCGGCGCGTTGCATGCGCCAGTTGGTCAGATACTGGATCGGCGGCTGGCCGACCAGTTCCAGAAAGCGCTCGTGCAAACGCGTGCGCGACATGCCGATTTGCCGGCCGAGTTCTTCCAGCGTCCAGTCCTGTTGCGGTTGCGCGTGCAACAGCCCGAGCGCACGGCCGATGTGCGGATCGCGCAGTGCTGCCAGCCAACTGCTTTCCGGCGTGTTCGCGTCAGTTGGCAATGACGCGAGATAACGGCGAATCGCATCGACAAACACCATTTCACTGACGCGATCCAATACCGCGGCGCTGCCCGGCTGGTGTTGCTGCGATTCGTGCACGGCCTGCTGCAAGATGGGGCCAATCCAGCTTGCCACGTCGGCGGCCGGTACCCGCAGCAAACGCGGCAGCGCGGCGATCAAGGGATTGAACGGTTGCAGATCGCAACCGATAAAACCGCAGATGACGATGGTGTGGGCCGGCTCGCCCGGTTCGAGCGTGCCGGGCCGAAGCACACCGCGGTGGTAGGCGAGCGCGATCGGTTTCGGATTGTTGCGGGTGGTGAATTTCCAGTCGCTTTCGGTCGGTGTCGCGCGCAAGCCGGGTGCGCTCGCCAGCACGTGTCGATCGCCGCGCGGAAACATCACGATGTCGCCCTCGTGCAGGCGCACCGGTGCGAGACCATCGGCCGCGGCCCAGCTTTCACCTTTGGCGATCAGGTGATAGGCCAGCACATGCTCGGTGCCGGGCATCAGCGCCTCGGCGAGCACCGGTGCTTCCGGTGTTTCCGCTGCCCATTCCCGGCCGAGACTGACGTGATAGAACACCGCGCCGCGCAGGCGCACGCTGCGCAAGACATCGGACAGGGGGTCATGGGCCATGGTCTGTCTCCCGGTGAAGGCGCGTGGCGCTGAGGCAAGCGACGGCGGCAACGGCGGACGCCTGAGCAAACATTCCGGACGCCCGGGAAATTCTGCTGACGGCTCGCAGCAGACAATGCCATGCGTCGCACGGTTGCGACCGCAGCGGCGAGCAGATGATGCGCCGCTGTACCCGTATGCACAAGGAGCAGACCATGACTCAAACCGTGATGAATCCCGTCGTCACGCCGGATTTTGCCGCCATCAAACAGCGTCAGCAGCAGACCTGGGCCAGCGGCGACTTTGCCATTATCGGCACCACCCTGCAGATTGTCGGCGAGCTGCTGGCCGAAGCGGCCGATGTCCGCGCCGGGGAACAGGTGCTTGATGTCGCGGCCGGCAATGGCAATGCCAGCCTCGCGGCGGCACGCCGCTTTGCCGAAGTCACCGCCACCGATTACGTGCCGCACTTGCTGGAAAAAGCCGCGAACCGCGCGCACGCCGAAGGGCTGGCCTTGCACTGCCATGTTGCCGATGCCGAAGACCTGCCGTTCACGGCCGACAGTTTCGATGTGGTGTTGTCGACCTTTGGCGCCATGTTCACGCCGCAGCACGCGCGCGTCGCCAGCGAAATGTTGCGGGTGTTGCGGCCGGGTGGACGCATTGGCATGGCCAACTGGACACCGGAAGGTTTCATCGGCCAGCTGTTCAAACTGATCGGGCGCTATGTGCCACCGCCGGCCGGTTTGCAATCGCCGGCCTTGTGGGGCACGGAAACCCATCTGACCGAGCTGTTCGGTGCGCAGGCTGCGGCGATTCGCTGCAGCCGCAAACTGTTCAATTTCCGTTACCGCTCGCCGGCGCACTGGCTGCAAGTGTTCCGCGATTATTACGGGCCGACCCACAAGGCATTCGCCGCACTCGATGCCAGCCAGCAAGCGGCATTGGAGCGCGACATTCTGGCTCTGCTGGATTCGCACAACATTGGTGGCACGCAGTCACTGATCGTGCCTGCTGAGTATCTGGAAGTGGTGGTAGAGAAAGCCGGCTGAGCCAGCAATCGCCTCTGCAAAAAAACAAACGACCCGAATGGGTCGTTTGTTTTGAACATCGCAAACCGTATCCGCAGTGCAGGCGCGGTTTTTTGTTATCTGCGGATTTGTTATTTATCGTTTTGATAATTCACGGGAATCCACTGATAGCCTTTGCCGTCCTTGCGCAGATGGCCGATACCCGGGAACGACAGGTGGGTCGCGGCGCCCCAGTGGCCTTCCTTGACGGCGGCATCAAACACTTTCTTGCGCTGCACGACCGCGCCTTTCGGATCGCTGTCGTACTGGATGGCGATCTCGGGCTCCGGCATCTGCACCACGCCAACGTGAATCAAATCGCCCCACAGCACCAGCTTCTCGCCTTTGCTTTCGACCACGTAGACGGTGTGGCCCGGTGTGTGTGCGCCGGTGACTTGCGCGCGCACGCCATCGGCCAGCGCGGTGTCGCCGCTGAACGGTTTGAATTTGCCCGCGGCGATGTACGGATTGATCGACAGTTGCGCGCCCTGGAACGAGCCTTTGCCAGCGGCTGGTGCGGCGTCGAGATTGGCCTGGCTGAGCCAGTGATCGGCGTCCTTCTGTTCGGCGCGGACAATCGCATTCGGGAATGCGATCTGACCGTTCACGGTCAGGCCACCGACGTGATCACCGTGCATGTGAGTGATGTAGATTTCGTCGATGTCATCCGGCGTGTAACCGGCCGCCTTGATGCTGTTGACCAGCTTGCCGAGGGTTGGACCAAACAATGCGCCGGCGCCGGCATCGATCATGATTTGCTTGTCGCCAGTGTCGATGAGGTAGGTGTTCACCGAGGTCATCAGCGGCGACGACAGGAGGTGATGCGCCAGCACCTTGTTGACGTGCTCTGGTTTGGTGTTCAGCAGGATTTTGTCGACCGGCAAAGCCACGGTGCCATCCGACAGGGCGGTGACAACAAAATCACCCAGTTGCATGCGGTAGTAGCCGGCCTGCGGGCCGAGCACGGGCGTTGCGGCCTGTGCCGGGTTGAACAAGTTGGCAGAAAGCAGCGCAGTTGCAGCGAGCGCAGACAAAGCATGACGCAGCATGGGATCTCCTTTTGCGTGAGAGCGGGCAGCCGGTGAGGGGCGCTTGCCTGTACGGTATGCGCCCGCATTCGGATTGCCGCCTGTTGCCATGAGCGCAGCAACAGGCGGCAGTCGGAGCTCAGGATACCCGACTCGCGCCAGCGCTGCTGGCGTCACCCCGGCACGTCATTCCCGCAAAGCGCGCAAGGGTTTCATTCAAGAGCACCTCGCTGACGCTGGCCGGGGCTGATGCCGAGCGCGGCTTCTTTCAAGGCAAAGGTCAGATCGCGGACGGCGAACGGCCGGATATTGCCAAGCACAATGACGGTCAATTCATCGTCGAGGTAGCGATGGTAATTCGACAGGAAGCCATCCATCGAGCCGCCGTGACGGACCAGTGTGCCGGTGGCGGTCGGCCCGGATTTGCCCGGTGCCCGTTGATACGGCTGAATGCGAAAGCCGTAGCCGTAATTGCCGCGCGCCTCGTTCTCCGGTGCGAACAGCAACGCGGTCGAGGCCGGTTTCAGTAGCGTGTGCTGGTGCAGCGCCTGATCCCAGCGAAACAGATCGTGCACGGTGGCGTAAATGTCGCCGGCACCGAGCGCCCACGAGACATTGTTCTCATCCTGTGTGATACCGAACAGCGATTTGGCGTAACCGTTGGCGCGTTCGGCCGGGCGCTGGCCGAAGCGCTCGACGCCGCTGCGGCTCATGCCGCTCGGGGTAAAAATCTGCTGTTGCATCACGCTGGCGTAATCGTGGCCGCTCACCTGTTCCAGCACCAGCGCGGCGAGGTGATAACCGAGGTTGCCGTATTCGTATTGACTGCCCGGTGCAAACTGCAGCGCGCTGGCATTGATGTGACGCAGGATCTCGTCGCTGCTGATCGGCCGCTCGGCCTGTTCGACCACGCGCTCCAGATGGGTCGGCAGGCCGCTCTGATGTTTCAGCAGCAGATGCAGCGTCAGCTGCTCGCCGAGGTCCTTGCGCAGACCCGGCAGGTACTGGCCAATCGGCCGGTGCAGATCGAGTTTGCCTTGCTCGGCCAGTTGCAGCACCGCGATGGCGGTGAACGATTTGGTCAGCGAGCCGATCAGAAAGCGGCTGTCGATCTGGTTGGCGCGGCCCGCGGCGGCGTCGGCCGGGCCGTAAGCGGCGGCATGCAGAATGCGCCCGCGCTGTGCCACCAATACCGCGCCGCGAAAATCCTCTTTCGCCACCGCGTGCTGGATCACCGCTTCAAAGGGCGCGCTGCGAACGGTTTGCGCGTTGAGTGTGTTAGTGGCTAGTGCCGATGCGTGTGCGCTGGGTAATGACGTCGACGGGAGCGGATGGGCGTGCGTGAGGCCGATGCTGCTGCTGACTGTGAGCAGCAAAACGCGGAGCCAAACATTGGCGCGCGCGGTAGTGAGTCCTGACATGGTAAGGGCTTCCGTGAATGCCGGGCTGGCATGGTCTGCACTGACCGGGCGGAATCGCGACAGTTCCGCGAACGGTAAATAGTACCGGTGCCGTTGCGGGCGCAGTGCGACAGTGCGGGCGATGTGGCTGATGTGGCTGATGCGATGGTCCGCTAAGCTGACTCAGCGCACACACCACGAACGCACGCCTTGTTCGCGCAGGAAGGCTTCGGCGTCGCCGCCTTGCAGCATGGCGAGAGTGGCGAGTGCGCCGGCTTCGATGCAGGTGCTGGCGAGCACGGTGATCGAGCGCGGTGCGCCGCTGACCGGATAGCCGGTTTTCGGATTCAGGATGTGACCGTAGCGAACGCCGTTTTCGACGAAACTGCGACGGGCATCGCCGCTGGTGGCGAGTGCGCCGGATTGCAGCGGCAGATCGGTCAGCGCCAGTTTGTCGTTGTCCGGCTTTTCCAGACCGACATGCCACGGTTCGCCGTTCTGACGTGGTCCACGGGCGCGCAAGTCGCCACCAAAATTGACCAGAAACGCGCACGTCGTTTGCTGCGCCAGCAGCTCGCACACGCGGTCCACCGCATATTCCTTGCCGATACCGCCGAGATCGATCTCCATGCCGGTTTGCAATTGCAGCTGCGGCCGTTGCCAGCGCACCCGGTGCCAGCCGACCCGCGGCAGCAAGGCGGCGATAGCTTCGGGCGATGGTCGCTTGCCGCTGCCGTCAAAGCGCCACAGCTTGCGCAACACGCCGGAGCTGAGATCGAACAGCCCGTCCGACAGTTCGTACAGCGTGCAGGCGTAATCGATGAGATTGGCGAGCTCTTCGTTGACCGTAACGGCAGCGCCACCGGCGTTGTTGATTTGATAAATCAGGTTGTCGTTGCGGTAGCGGCTGTACTGCTGCTCGATGCGCAGCGCTTCGGCCTGCGCCAGTTGGCCGCAACGCTGCAACAACGCATGGTCGCTGCTGTCGAGCAGCAATTCACAAGGGCTCGCCATGGCACTGAAGCGGGCGATGCCAAGCGCGCGCTCGGCATCGGAGGCAAATGTCAGGGATGGCAATAGCGCTGATGACACGGTGACATTCCGCAGCAGGTGTACAGCGATTGTCGCACGCTTGTCACGGCGTGCAAGTCTTTCAGACCCCTGCGTGCGGCACTGCCCTGTATGTCGAAAGCGAAAGCAGAGGCGGCACACCGACAGCGCTTGCTGTGCTATCAGTGTGCCGTCGCAGCTCCCTTCCCGTGAGCGGTTGGCTGCCGGTTACGCGGAATCGCCGCCGGCTGTGAGGAGGTGGTGACGCGTTGGCGTGCTTACCAGCGGAACGAGTAGCCGATTTGCACCCAGCTCGCAGTCATGTCGGCAAACGCTGGCTGACCGGCGAGATCGCTGCCGGCTGGCGCGTCATTGCTGACGTTGCCGGTTTGTTCGTAGCTTTCAACGCGCAGCGACAATTCGTTGCCCGGGCCCCAGACCTTGCCGACTTTGAAACCGACCGTGGTCGCATCGAAATCGCCAAGGCGCGGATCGGCCGAGGCGTAGTCGATGGTCGCGATCAGGCCGCTGGCATCGGTGTCGACGCCGGCTTGCAGATACGGCCGGTAAAAGTCGGCGGCGGTTTGCTGGTACAGCCGCAGATGCGGTTCGAGGTACCAGCCGTCACCGATTTCCCAGCGGTACTTGGCGTCGACGGTGTGCGAGTTGATGCCCCAGTCGTCGGTCATGTACCGGTAAGACAGGTCAATGACATCTTCACCGGGGCTGTATTTGCCCTGGACATAGAAGCTGTCTTTGCTGCGGCTGTCCGGCCGGCTTTCGTACAGGTATACGAACATGCCGTCGGCGTTGTTCGGGTCCGGATTGACAATCAAATTGCCGGCGTTGGCGACGGTCAGCAGCTTGTAGGGATCAGTCTGGTAGCCGTCCGCTTGCGAGTGCGACAGGTTGAATTGCATCAGGAAATTGCGACTGAAGATCTGGGTGAAGCCGACCAGAAAATCCACCACCTGTTTGGTGTCACTGCTGTCGCGATTTTCGAGCGCGTCGTCTTCAATCTCGCCTTCGTCGTCCTGCACCGGCATGGCCGACAGTGCGAGCGGAATGCCACCGACCGGATCAATGTTGTCGCGCTCGACATTGAAGCCTACCGAAAACGTCGACAGCTTGCGGTTGAAGTCGAGCGCATAGCCGCCGTCGATCGATACCGACTGGAAGTCGTATTCGTTCGAGACATTGGCGCCGATGCTGACGCGCGAATTCTCCGACCACGGCTGTTGCCAACCGGCCCGGAAGGCGACCCGCGAATCCTTGAACGAATCGTCGAGCGGCGTGTCGCCGGGGGCCGTTTCATAGCCACCGCCGCCGGACGGACCGGTGAACGTTTGTGGCCGGTTGGCGGCCATGGCGCCGTTCGGCGAGGCGCCGGTCAGCGAATCGAGCACCAGCTTGAACGCGCTGATGTGTTCATCGCCCCAATCCTTGCTGAGACTGATCACCGGCTCGTTGGCTTTGACCCGGCCATCGGATTCGGCGTAGGACAGGATGGCCGTATCGACCTGCCAGTCACTGCTGTCGGTGCCATCGCCGGCGATCACGGCGCCGGTGCCAAGCAGTGCGCCAGCGGCCAGTGCCAGCCGGTCGCGCAGCGATTTGTTTTTCAGTTGCATCCGCAGCCTCCGCCACCAAAACCACGGCCGCCGCTGGAGGCCTCTTTGCTGAAATAAATGTGATCATCAAAACCGGAATCGAGCGGGGCAGCATCGAGTTGCATCGATTGCCGCGCCAGCAGATCACGGTCCCAGGGTTTGACGTCGATATGGCTGCAGCCGGCGCTGGCCAGGATCAGGCTGCCGAGCAGCAGACGCTTGAGATCGCGTTTCATCGGCATCTCCAGTCAGAGGGAAAGGGCGGCGCGAATGCGCTTTTCGTAGTGATCACGCTTGTGATCAAAAAAACCGGCGTGGGTCGCAATGACCTTGCCGTTGCCATCGATCAGCACACTCGATGGCATCGCTTCGATGCCGTAGCGGGTGGCGAGCTCGCCATCCGGGTCGAAATCGATAGTGAACGGATGCGGCACGTCGGCGAGAAAGCGATCGGCGAGCGCGCGTTCCTTGTCGACATTGACCGCCACGACGACAAAACCGTCCTTGCCGTATTTCTGTTGCATGTCGGCCAGCCACGGGAACGATTGCCGGCACGGTTTGCACCACGAAGCCCAGAAATCGAGGTACACGACCTTGCCGTGATAGGCGTTCAGATCGAGCGCGTGCGCCGGGCTGGCCACAGTGGAGAGGCCGAACAGCGTCAGCACGAGCAACAACGGCAAGGCAAGCAGGGAGAGACGACGGGGCATGGCGCAGACACAGGCGGCAAACGGGTGAGCCTACGGTGCCGGCTTCGGCTTAAGAGAGACTTAAGCCGGCCGGTCAGACGCGCCGTTTGCGTACTGGGTCGATATTTTTACCGCGGACCGGCGTGCATGGGCGGCGCGGCGGCCTACGCTTTGCGGGACCCAACCCTTTTTCCCCGACCGCAGACAACGCGGAGACGACATGGCAGGTGGCGTGGCGGCAGCGTACCGGAACGACGGTCAGACGGTGACTGTGTGTTCGAGCGTCAGCTTTATCCGGACGATAGGTTTCTGGAATGCAGGCGTCCGGAAGGCGTGCTTACGCGTGATCGTGATGGCGCTGCTGCTGACCTTGCTCGGCGGCTTGCGCGTCGCGTTGGCGGCGGAAACTGCGCCGCCGATTACGCCGACACCGATTCCGCCGACACCGACGCTGGAAGTGTTTGTCCGCGCCGATTGTCCGCATTGCGCGGCTGCCAAACAGTATTTGCCGCAGTTGCAGCAACGCTATCCGCAGCTGACCATTCGCGTGCGCGCAGTCGATACCGATCCGCAAGCGCGGGAGGCGCTGTTGGCTCATGCCCGCCGCGCCCAGCTGTGGCCGCCGGGCGTGCCGCTGTTCGTCATTGCCGGACACGTCAGTCTCGGATTTGATTCGGCGGCACTCACCGGTCCGGTGCTGCACACGATGATCGATGCGGCGCTGGCCGGCAAGCCACCACCCGGCGGTGCCGCCGAAGTCGACAGCGTGATGGGCAGGCTGCGGTTGGAGACGCTCGGGTTGCCGCTGTTTACCGTGGTGCTCGGCTTGCTCGATGGCTTCAATCCGTGCGCGATGTGGGTGTTGCTTTTTTTGTTGTCGCTGCTGGTGCATTTGCAGGACCGCCGGCGGATGGCACTGATTGCCGGCTGCTTTGTTGTGGTCAGCGGCGCGATTTACTACCTGTTCATGGCGGCGTGGCTGAATGTGTTTTTGTTGGTCGGCTGGTCGCGCGGTTTGCAACAGTTTCTGGCTGGCATCGCGCTGCTCATCGGCCTGCTCAATCTGAAAGATGTCATCGTGCCCGGTCGCGGGCCGTCATTGCACATTCCGGACGCCGCCAAACCGGGTTTGTATGTGCGCATGCGCCGCATCCTGGCCTCTCGGGAAACGGCGGCGGCGCTGGTCGGTGTGGCGGTGCTCGCGGTGATCGTCAACATCATTGAATTGCTGTGCACGGCCGGCTTGCCGGCGCTGTACACCTCGGTGCTGGCGCAGCAACCGCTGTCGCCGGCCGCGCATTACGCGTATCTCGCGCTCTACATCGCCGGCTACATTGCCGATGACAGTGTGATGGTGGCAACCGCCGTGTGGGCGCTGAACCGCGCCAAGCTGAGCGAACGCGGCGGTCGCGGCTTGAAGCTCGTCAGCGCGCTGGTGATGTTGAGCCTGGGCGTTGTGATGCTGTGGCATCCGGAGTGGTTGCGCTGATCAGCGCAGATCGCTTCGGCCGTCTGTTGTCTGAACCGATGCATTCGCCAATGTTCGCGTCACGCAAGCGAAACCGCCCACGGTTGTGGGCGGTTGGCTTTGCTTACTGCATGTCGGCATGTGCGGGGCGAAGAGGCGAAGGGGCGGTAGCGGTGGCCGATGCCGCACTGACCGGGGGGCTGTCAGACGCTGAGACGGTTACGGCTGGCTCGCTTGTCCGGGCGATTGTTCATGCGTTACCCAGATCAGTTGCTCG
>CAMLKQ010000009.1 GCA_946480585.1 uncultured Kangiella sp. | reverse complement strand
GCGGACCGTTGCCACGGCTGCTCAATCACGACGCCGAAGCGCTCAAACAGCAGCTGTTGGCCGATACCGTGTTTCACGATCAACCCACGGCCTGGCCGGAACTGCGCCAACGGAGCCTGGCCGGCCGCAGCTGGTCCGGGGTCATCGAAGCCGATGGCAGGCGCCTGTCGGTTACCGGCTACCCGGTCGCCACCGAGGCGAGCGGCCTCGGCCAATTGTTGGTGCTGGAGTTCAGCGAGCTGCAGACGGTCGCGCCCGATACTGCGGCGCTGCTGTTGGCCCGGCTGCCGGTCGGCTTGCTGGTGCTGCGTGGCCGCCGCATCAGCCAGATCAATGACAGCTTTTGCCTGCTGCTCGGTACCACGCGGGAGCGGGTCGAACACAAGACGACCAGTGAAGTCTTCGGCAACGATAGCGCGTTTGAGCAGGCGCTGACCCGCGCGGTGAGCGTGCTTGGTCAAGACAATCAATGTGAGCAGGCGGTGCAGTTGCGGCGGCATGACGGTCGCGCCATCTGGTGTCAGCTGTTGTTCAGTGCCATGGAGCCGGGCCAGCCGCAAGCGGGCATGCTGGTGTTGCTGACCGATGCCAGTGACGCTCGTCGGCGTGAAGAAAGTTTGCGACAGGCAGCCGTGGTGTTCGAGGCGGCGTCGGACAGCATTCTGGTGCTGGATGCCGAGCGCCGGATCCGCATGGCCAACCGGGCGTTTACCCGCATCAGTGGCTACAGCGCGGCCGACGTGATGGCCAAGCCGCCGCGCTTGCTGTTTTCCAGCAAACAGCCGGCAGAACTGTACGAGCACATTTTCAATCAGGTGCAAAAGCACCATGCCTGGCAAGGTGAGATCTGGAGCCGGAAAAAAGACGGCACCGTTTACCCACAGTGGATGACGCTCAATGCCGTGTGCAATGACGCTGGCCAGATCGTCGAATACGTGTTGATTGCATCTGACATCACCGAACGCAAAGAGGCCGAGGAACGGCTCAATTATCAGGCCAATTACGATGCGCTGACCGAGCTGCCGAACCGGTCGCTGTTTGTGGACCGGCTGCGCCAGTCGATGTCACGGGCGCGCCGTGAAGGCACCAATCTGGCGCTGCTGTTCATCGATCTGGATCGCTTCAAGAACATCAATGACAGCATGGGGCACTCGGCGGGCGACAAATTGCTGGTCGCGGTTGCCGATGCCTTGCGCAGCTGTGTCCGGGAAAGCGACACCATTGCCCGTTTCGGTGGCGACGAGTTTGCGGTGATTCTGTCGCCGATTTATGGCGCAAAAAATGCCGGCACCGTTGCCCAAACCTTGCTGAAGGTTCTGGCGCGACCGATTGTGGTCGATGGCTATGAATGCCTGATTGGCGGTTCGATCGGCATTAGCGTCTATCCGGGGGATGGCGACAGCCCGGAAGATTTGATTCGCAATGCCGACGCTGCGATGTACCGCGCCAAGGACAGCGGCCGCAACACTTATGAGTTTTTCACCTCGGAAATGCAGCAGCAGGCGCTGGCTCGCATCGGCATGGAGCGGGATCTGCGCTATGCCATCGAACGGCAGGAGTTCGCCCTGCATTTTCAGCCCCAACTCGGTCTTGCCAATGGCGACATCATTGGCATGGAAGTGCTGGTGCGCTGGGAGTCCGGTACCCGTGGCTTGGTATCGCCAGCAGATTTCATTGGCCTCGCAGAAGAAAACGGCCAGATCCTGGCGCTCGGCGAATGGGTGCTGACCGAGGCCTGCCGGCAATACGTTGACTGGCACCGGGCCGGCGTGGCGCCGTCGTACATCGCGGTGAATGTCTCGGGGCGGCAGTTCCGTTCGCAGCAGTTTCCCAAGCTCGTTCAGAGCATTCTGGCCGAAACCCGGATGCCAGCCGGCAGTCTGGAACTCGAACTCACCGAGAGTTTCCTGATGGAAGACGAAGAACACGTGATGCGCACGCTTGGTGAGCTGCGCGACATGGGAGTGGCGCTATCGATTGACGATTTCGGTACCGGCTACTCCTCACTCAGCTATTTGAAGCGCTTTCCGATTTCCACCCTCAAGATTGATCGCAGTTTTGTCCGGGACATTCCTGGCGATGATGAGGATGTCGCCATCGTGTCGGCGATTATCCGCATGGCGCATGCCCTGAAACTGTCGGTTGTCGCCGAGGGGGTCGAAACGGCAGAGCAGCAGCGTTTTCTGCACGAGCTTGGCTGTCATGTCATTCAGGGCTTTCATTACAGCCGGCCGTTGAATGTCAGCCAGTGCACGACATTCCTGCACGAGGCGGCGGCGAGGCGAGCATTGCCAGCGCTTTCTTCTCAAGTGGCCGTTAACTGAGGCTTGGTCAGCTAAATCTCGTGTTGCGGCGCAGCAAAATGCTGGTTTTTTCGCCGAAAAAACGCCCTTTTCCGGCCAGAGGTCTGGCCGCTTGCGACTCATCTGGCCTGTTGTTAGTATCGGCCGGTGCGTTTTCTGGCCTCGCTGGTCTGCTCAGTTTTACCAGCCCGCGCCGAACCACTCATCCAACACATCTCGGGGAAGGTTCACAATGACAAGAACAGGGGAAAAGCAAACGATGTCGACTCGTCTGCACAAGCTGACCGCCGTCGCCAGCGGTGTGTTGCTGACGCTTGCTGCAGCACAGCCGGCCAAGGCCGTCGACATCTCGTCGGGTAACTGGGAAGGCAGTTTCGACTCGACCTTTACTGTGGGTGCCGGTTGGCGGATGGAAGAGCGCGATGATGCCAAAGTTGGCATCGCGAACGGTGGCACGGCGTGGTCCAACAACAACGACGATGGCAACCTGAATTTTGACAAAGGCGATACCTTCTCGAAAGCGATCAAAGGCCTGCATGAGCTCGATTTGCGTCATGCCGATGGTTACGGCCTGTTCATGCGTGGTGTGTGGCTGTACGACGTCGAACTGATGGATGAAAGCCGCGAATTCCGTGAGCTGTCCGAGCCGGCAAAGGATCGTCAAGGCAGGGACGCGCGCCTGCTTGATACCTACATCTACATGGGCGGTGATTTGTTCGAAAAGCCGTTCCAGGTTCGGATCGGTGAGCAAGTGATCAACTGGGGTGAAAGCACCCTGATTCAACACAGCATTTCCGAAGCCAACGCCCTCGATCTGGCCAAGCTGCGCGTGCCGGGTTCGGAACTGAAAGAGGCGTTTATTCCGGCCAAGGCGATCTGGGGCTCGTACCAGCTGACCGACTCCGTCGGTGTTGAAGCGTATGCGCAGTTTGAGTGGGAACCGGTTGTGTTCGATTCGCCCGGCACATTCCTGTCGACCCAGGATTTCATCGGTGACACCGAAGTTGAGGGCGGTTCATGTGATGGCGCCAACGGTGTTGTTCATCTCTTGTTTGGCCAAGTGCCAGAAAGCACCTTTGCGACCCAGGCGTGCCGTACGGCTGATCGCGATCCGGCTGACCACGGTCAGTTCGGTGTCAAATTCAGCTGGTTGTCTGAGACGCTGGGCGATACCGAATTTGGCCTCTATTACCTCAACTACCACAACAAACGTCCGGTGATTTCCGCTTACGCGCACAATGGTTCGCGTGTTGAGGGTTTCCTTGAGTATCCGGAAGACATCAAGTTGTACGGCCTGTCGTTCAACACCTCGACTGATGGTGGTTGGTCGATCGCCGGCGAAGTCTCAATGCGCCAGGACGAGCCGCTGCAAATCGACGATGTCGAGCTGTTGTTTGCAACCTTGGAGCCGGTTGGCATCATTCCGTTTGGCACAAGCCAAATCCCCGGTGGTGCATTGCAAGGCGAAGAGATTTCTGGTTACCGCCTCTTTGATACCTATCAAGCACAAGTCACATTCACCAAGCTGTTCGGTAGTTTCATGGGCGCTGACCAGTTTGTGTTCCTGACCGAAATCGGTGGCAACTGGATTCCGGATCTGCCGAGCCAGGATGAGTTGCGTTTTGAAGTTGCAGGCACGTCGCGTTCTGGCAATCAGGGCCGTGCCGGTAATGGCATGTTCACGCCGTGGACCGGCACCGGTTGCCGTCAGGCTATTCCGGGAACCAGCCCGATTCAGTTGGGGCAGTGTGAAGGCGTTGAAACCAATGAATTCGCCACCGACTCGTCATGGGGCTATCGTCTGGTTACTCGTTGGGAGTACAACGATGCCTTCTGGGGTGTCAACGTGACCCCGCGCCTGGTCTTCCAGCACGATGTCAGCGGCTATACCCCGGCTCCGATCAGCAACTTTATGGAAGATCGGATGTCTGCAACCGTGGGTGTCACCTTTGATTACCTGCAGAAGTGGCGCTGGGATATCGGTTACTCGTCATTCTTCGGCAATGACGATCAGGATCCGTTGTCGGACCGCGATTTCATCTCGGCCTACTTGAGCTATTCCATCTGATTCAGACGAGACCAGAATGATGCAAACACTGAACAAGAAAACACTCGTCCTGTCTGCCTTGCTGGTTGCATTTGCGGGCAGCGTGGCGGCCAAAGTCAGCCCGGAACAGGCGGAGCGCTTGGGCAAGGATCTGACCCCGACCGGCGCCGAGCGCGCCGGTAACAAAGACGGCACCATCCCGGCGTGGGAAGGCGGTATCACCAAGGCCCCGGCAGGTTTCGTCAAAGGTCAGCACATGGTCGATCCGTACCCGAACGACAAAGTGCTGTTCACCATCACCAACAAGAATGCCGATCAGTACAAGGATCAGCTGTCGCCGGGCTTGCTGGCGCTGCTGAAGACCTATCCTGACACCTTCAAAATGAACGTGTATCCGACCCGGCGTTCGGCATCGTCGCCGCAGTATGTGTACGACGCAATCAAGCGCAACGCCGTGCGTGCCGAGCTGCTGACGAGCGGCAACGGCTTCAAAGGCGCAGCGATTGGTGTGCCGTTTCCGTTGCCGGCCAACGGCACCGAGGCCATCTGGAACCACATCACCCGTTACCGCGGCGTCACCGTAACGCGTGACACCGGTCAGGCGGCGGTGATGCCGAACGGCGCTTATACGCTGGTGAAGTTCCGTGACGAGCTGGATCAGGCTTACATGCGTCCTGGCATGACCCCGGAAGAACTTGAGCGTGACAACATGCTGTTCTTCTTCAAGCAGTGGGTGACATCGCCGTCGCGACTGGCCGGTACCGCCTTGCTGGTGCACGAAACGTTGGATCAGGTCGCCAAGCCGCGTCAGGCCTGGACCTACAACACCGGTCAGCAGCGCGTCCGTCGTGCGCCGAACGTCGCCTATGACGCACCGGGGACCGCGGCCGATAACCTGCGTACCACCGATGACTTCGACATGTTCAACGGCTCGCCGGATCGCTACAACTGGAAGCTGATTGGCAAGAAGGAAATGTACATTCCGTACAACTCCTACAAGCTCGACTCGAACAAGCTGAAGTACGACGACATCCTCAAGGCCGGTCATGTCAACCAGGATCATGTTCGTTGGGAACTGCACCGCGTCTGGGTGGTTGAGGCCACGCTGAAAGAAGGCATGCGTCACGTCTATAAAAAGCGCGTGATGTTCCTCGACGAGGACAGCTGGCAAGTCTCGATCGCTGACATGTACGATGACCGTGATGTGCTCTGGCGGGTATCGGTCGCGCATGCGATCAATTACTACGAGCTGCCGGTATTGTGGTCGGCGCTGGAAGTCATCCACGACTTGCAATCGCGTCGTTATCTCGCGGTTGGTCTCGACAACGAAGACGAGCCGTATGACTTTGATGCCAAGCGCACCATGGCGGACTTCACACCGGACGCTTTGCGCCGTCAAGGGCGTCGTTAATCGACGCTACTGCGCGCCGAACAGGAAGTGCGGCAGCGGCCGGTGTGAACCGGCCGCTGTCTTTATGGGCTGCGGAAAGCCGAGCTGCCGTAGCCGATGTTGAAAGCTTTGTATTTCTGTTGTGAGTGAGACTGTGAAGCGATTTCTTTGTCTGCTGACCGCCACGGTGTTGGCGACAGCCGGTCAGGCCAACGATTCGGTGCTTGCTGTGCGTGCCAACAAGAGCCTGACGCTGAACCTGACCCAGTTGGTCGACGGTCGTTATATTGCGGTCGGGGAGCGCGGTCATATCCTGCGCTCCGATGATCAGGGCGCCAGTTGGCAACAGGCGGTGGCGCCGACCCGGGCG
Organism: uncultured Kangiella sp.; assembly: GCA_946480585.1. Next base: position 12,747 of record CAMLKQ010000009.1, on the reverse strand, counting down.
ACCTTGACGGCAGTGGCGCGCAGCAATGGCCGCGTGTTTGCCGGCGGTCATGACGGTGTCCTGCTGGTCAGCGAAGATCGCGGCGACAGCTGGAAGCTGGTGCGCTCGGAACCGAGTGCCGATCAAGACAACCCGGTTCTCGACATTCACTTCGCGACCGAATCAATCGGTTACGCGGTCGGCGCCTATGGCTTGTTCCTGAAAACCGTCGATGGCGGCCAGACCTGGCAGCAGGAAGAAATTCCCGCCTTTGATTTGCCGGATTTTGGCTTTCCGCACCTGTACCGTCTGATCAGCTTGCGTGATAACAGTTTGCTGGTAGTCGGTGAAGCCGGTTTTGCGGCCCGCTCTGCCGATCAAGGCGTCACTTGGACGCGCTTGGACATCGCCTACGAAGGCACGTTCTTTACCGCCCGGCAAACGGCATCGGGCGCGATCCTGATCGCCGGCATGCGCGGCAACCTGTTCCGCTCTGCCGACAATGGCGTCAGCTGGGCGCCAGTCGAAACGGGGGTTCGTTCCGGCCTCAACGACATTGCCATCGGCACGGGAGAAGTGGTGGTGGTCGGCATGGACGGCATCATGCTGGTGAGCCGTGACGATGGCCAAACGTTCAGCCGCAGTCAGCGCAGCAACCGCAAAGCGATTGCGGCCGCCGAGTTGATGGGTACGGATCAATTGTTGATCGCCGCCGAAGACGGCGTATCGGTGCAGTCGCTGGCTGCCGAGCAAGCGAAGTAAGAGGTTGCCATGCAGACAGGTTTGATGAATCGGACAATCGCGGCGCTGTTCAAGTCGCGCACGCTGGTGCTGGCGGTATTCGCCGTGATCACCGTGTACATGCTGTGGGCGGCCGCGCAGATCAAGGTTGATGCCGGTTTTGCCAAAAACGTGCCGCAAGAGCACGAGTACATGCAGACGTATTTCCAGTATCAGCAGGAGTTTGGCGGTGCCAACCGCGTGCTGATCGCACTGGAGGCGGTAGGCGAGAATGGCCAGAGCGGCGACATTTTCACGCCAGCTTTCTTTGAACGGCTTGAGGCGGTCACCAAGGCGGTGCAATCGGTCAAGGGCGTCGATCCGTCACAGGTTTCGTCACTGTTCACGCCGAATACCCGTTTCACCGAGATCACGGAAGAAGGCTTTGAAGGCGGTCCGGTCGTACCGGCCGACTTCCGGCCGGTGGCGGAAGATCTGGAGCGGGTGCGGGAAAACGTGCTCAAGGCCGGCATCATCGGTCGCTTGGTCGCCAACGATTTTTCGGCGGCGATGGTTAGCGCGCAATTGCTGGAGAAAGATCCGCAAACCGGTGAAAAGCTCGATTACATCGCGTTTGCCAAAGCGCTGGAAGCCGACATTCGCGGCAAGTTCCAGGATGACAAGGTCAAGGTTCACATCATCGGTTTCGCCAAAGTGATGGGCGATGTCAGTGATGGCGCCAAGGGTGTACTGGCGTTTTTCGCCGTCGCCATCCTGATCACGGCGGTGCTGCTGTTCATCTTCACCCGTTCAGGCAAGTTGACGGCCTGGTCGATCGTCTGTTCGCTGATCGCGGTCATTTGGCAGATGGGCTTGCTGACCACGTTTGGTTTCGGTATCGACCCGATGTCGATCCTGGTGCCGTTCCTGGTATTCGCCATTGGTGTCTCGCATGCCGTGCAGGTGGTCAACGTCTTCGGCACCGAGTTTGTCGCCGGCAAGTCGCCGCTGGATGCAGCACGGCTCGCCTGCGAGCGGCTCTGGGTGCCGGGCACCGCCGGTCTGCTGGCTGAAATGCTCGGTTTCCTGACGCTCTTGCTGATCAAGATCGACATCATTCGCGAGTTGGCGATCACCGCCGCCATTGGTGTCGGCGTGGTCATCTTCACCAACCTGATTCTGTTGCCGCTGCTGCTCAGCTGGACTCGTCCGGGCAGCGGTTTTGCCTCGGCGTTTGCCCGCCAGCAGGCCATTCAAGGCCGGTTCTGGGATTCCATTGCCGGCTTCGCCCGGCCGGGCCGTGCGGCGGTGACGCTGGTGGTGGCGCTGGCTCTGTTCGGGGTCGGCTTCTGGGGCGCGCAGAAGATTTACGTCGGTGATTCGCAGGCCGGTGCGCCGCAGCTGCGGCCGGAGTCGCGCTATAACCAGGACACTGCGTTCATTACCAGCAAGTTTTCGATTGGCGTTGACTTGATCTCGGTCATTGTCGAGGTGAAGCAACCACCGGAGGGCAGCGAGGAAGCGGCCGAAGGCATACGCGAAGCCTGCTCGAATTTTGATCGGCTCAATGCCATCGACGAATTTGCTTGGCACATGAGCAACGTCGAAGGCGTGCAGTCGGTGGTCAGCCTTGCCGACATCGCCAAGGTGGTCAACTCGGCCACCTCGGAAGGCAACCTGAACTGGCGCGTGCTGTCGCGGAACCAGGATGTACTGGCGCAGGCGACCCAGCGGATTCCGTCCTCGACCGGCCTGCTCAACAGTGATTGCAACGTTGTTCCGGTGATGATTTTCACCCAGGACCACAAGGCCGACACCATCGAGCGAGTCATTCGGGAAGTGAAGCAGTATCGCGAAGCGAACGCCCGTGAAGATCTGGAATTCCGCCTCGCCACCGGCGCGGTCGGCGTCATGGCAGCGACCAACGAAGCGGTCTCGGCAGCCAAGTGGCCGATGCTGCTCGGCGTCTACGCGGCGGTGACCTTGCTGTGCCTCATCGCCTTCAAGGGCAGTGTTGCTGGCACCATCTGCGTCATTCTGCCGCTGGTGTTGGTGTCGTTCCTGGCGGAAGCGCTGATGGCCGGGCTTGGCATCGGCCTGACCGTCGCGACGCTGCCGGTGGTGGCGCTGGGCGTCGGCGTCGGGGTCGATTACGGGATCTACATCTTCTCGCGCATGCGCGGGTTGTTGAAAGAAGGCCAGAGCGTCGAATCGGCCTACCGTGAAACCCTGCACGTGACCGGCAGCGCGGTGTTTTTCACCGGCTTGACACTGGCCATCGGGGTGGCGACCTGGATGGTCTCGGCGCTGCAATTCCAGGCCGACATGGGCAAGCTGCTGACCTTCATGTTCATCGTCAACATGATTGGTGCCGTACTGCTGTTGCCGGCACTGGCGGCGTTCCTGTTCCGACCCAAGCGCAAATAAGCGGGCTGTTCCATCCGAACACGCAAAGCCGACCATCAGGTCGGCTTTGTCGTTTCTGGGACCAGGGCAACCGCTGCGCAGGCAGCGGCTGACCGGCTGCGGCGCTTATACAACCTCGATCGTTGGGACCTGCCGCTGGTGCATCGCATGGTGGGGGAGCGTTGTGGTTTGCGCGTCGACCGTGCAGCGCGTGGCGGCCGTGTTGTCACGGTTTGCGCGGCGAATTGCAAGGCGCATGAAAATGCACTGATCCGAATCGGCTTTCGTGAGAAAAATCCCGGTAAAAATCCACATATTTATGCGCACCGCTGTGGTGCGATGAGTTGCACCAAACCGTGTAATTCCGCTGCTTATGGCCTAGAATTGCCGGCATTTTCCGACCCCCGCGCAAGCGGGGCCTCGGGTGCCTGCTTTCCGGTTCGTCCATCGAGGTTGTTCTCATGTTGCAAGTCTCGTCGCACGCTGTCATCGACAGCGTTATCCCGGCACTCAAATCCCGTTTGCCTGCCAAGCAGGCGGCTATTGCCGGCGACTTCGTCAAGCTGTTCTACAGCTCGGTGTCGGAGGAAGATCTGGCCCGGCGCAGTGCCGCCGATCTGGCCGCGATATCGGCCAACCTCTGGCAGTACATGCAGGATTACAAGAGCGGTACGGTGGCGGTGCGGGTCAGCAATCCGGAGTCGGGCAAAGACGGCTGGCAAACTCGCAACACGATCATCGAACTGGTGGTCGATGACATGCCGTTCCTGGTCGACAGCGTCCGCATGGAGCTGAACCGACTCGGCTTGACCGCGCACCTGCACGTGCACCGGCCGATGCGTATCGCCCGCGGCAAGGACGGCAAAATCGAAAGCGTCGAGAAAATCACCACGCTGTCTGGCGCTGGTTGCGAAACGCCGATGTTCATCGAAGTCGACCACATCGCCGATGCCGCCGAACGCAAAGCACTTGAACAGAATCTGCAACGGGTGCTCGGCGATGTCCGCTTGACCGTCAGCGGTCACCAAGCCATGCGCGACAAACTGGAAAGCATTGATGCCGAGCTGGCTTCGGTGCCGAAATCCGTTCCGGCCGCCACCGTGGCCGAGGCACGTGACTTTCTGAAGTGGCTGCTCGATGACCATTTCATTTTCATGGGTTACCGCACCTACGACGTCGAGAAAGTCAAAGGCGATTACAAGCTGAACCCGGTGCGTAAGTCGAGCCTCGGTCTGCTCAGCAAGGATGACGCAACCGCGCAATCGGTGGTGTTGTCGACACTGTCGCCGGATGCGCAAAAAGTGGCGCTGAACAACGACGAGCTGGTGGTGTTGACCAAAACCCGCACGCTGTCGACAGTGCACCGTCCGGGCCAGATCGATTACATAGGCTTCAAACGCTACAACGACAAAGGCGATGTCATCGGCGAACACCGCATTTTCGGTTTGTATGCCTCGACGGTTTACAACCGCAGCCCGCGCAACATTCCGGTGATGCGCAAGAAAATCACCGAAGTGGTCGAGCATTCCGGCTTGGTGCCGCACAGCCACGATTACAAAGCGCTGCGCGACATTATCGAAACCTTCCCGCGTGATGAACTGTTCCAGATGTCGACCGATGAGCTGATGAGCATCGGCATGGGCGTGTTGTACATCAAGGAACGTCCGGTGGTCCGCCTGTTCGTCCGCCGCGATCCGTACGGCCGCTTTTTCTCGTGCTTTGTCTATGTGCCGCGCGAACTGCACAACACCAAGCTGCGGTTGAAGATGCAGGCAATTCTCGCCAAGCACCTCGGTGCCAATGCCGACGAAATCCGGTTCAGTACCTGGTTCTCGGACTCAATTCTGGCGCGCGTCCATTTCGTTGTGCCGGTCGAGAACGCCGGTCGGGTCAAGTACGACGTCAAGGCCATCGAAAACGAGCTGCGCGTTGCCGCGGTGTCGTGGGATGAGCAGGTTAAAGAGGCGCTTGTTGCCCAGTATGGCGATGGCCAAGGCAAGAAGTTGGCGCAAAAGTACGCCGATGCCTTCCACGTCGGCTATCAGGACGAGAACAGTGCTGCCGTTGCGGTCGAAGATATCAAGCATCTGGAAACCTTGTCGGACAGCCAACCGCTCGCCATGCAGCTGTACGTGCCGGCTGAGGCCGAGCAGGGCGTGTTGCGCTTCAAGCTGTATCAACGGCTGAGCCCGGCACCGCTGTCGGATGTGTTGCCGATGTTGGAAAACATGGGCCTGACCGTAATCGGTGAGACCCCGTACGAAGTCGAGCGCAAGGCCGACGGCGTCTGCTGGATCATGGATTTCGGCTTGCAGCCGCAAAACAGCGGCGAGCTGAATCTGAAAGCGATCAAGGACATTTTTCAGGAAGCGTTTGCCGAAACCTGGGCGGGCAAAGCCGAGAACGACGGTTTCAACCGCTTGGTGTTGGCGGCAGGCTTGAATTGGCGTGAAGTCAGCGTACTGCGCGCGTACGCCAAGTATTTCTGGCAGATCGGTTTCACGTTCAGCCAGACCAGCATCGAACAGACGCTGGCGGGTTATCCGCAGATCGCCCGCAAGATCGTTGACTGGTTCAACGCCCGCTTTGAACCGGGTAAGGCCAGCGAGAAGAAAGCCCAAGCCTTGCTGGATGAGATCAAGGCCGAACGCGCCAAGGTCGCGACCCTGGATCAGGACCGGATCATCAGCCGCTATGTCGATGTCATCAGCGCGACCTTGCGCACCAACTTCTTCCAGCTCGGCAAAGACGGTCAGGCCAAGCCGTACACATCGTTCAAGCTGAAGCCGTCGCGCATTCCGGACATTCCGAAGCCGGTGCCGATGTTTGAGATCTGGGTCTACAGCCCGCGCGTGGAAGGCGTGCACCTGCGGTTCGGCAAAGTGGCGCGGGGTGGTTTGCGCTGGTCGGATCGTCGGGAAGATTTCCGCACCGAAGTGCTCGGTCTGGTCAAGGCCCAGCAAGTCAAGAACACCGTCATTGTGCCGAACGGCGCGAAAGGTGGTTTTGTCTGCAAGCAGATGCCGAAGAGCAGTGATCGCAAAGTGATCCAGGCCGAAGGCGTCGCTTGCTATCAGATGTTCATTCGCGGTTTGCTTGACATCACTGACAACATTGTCGGCGGCAAAATCGTCGCACCGGTCAATGTCGTGCGTCATGACGAAGCCGACCCGTATCTGGTAGTTGCGGCCGACAAGGGCACCGCGACGTTCTCCGACATTGCCAACGCGATCTCGCTCGAATACAACCACTGGCTGGGCGATGCCTTTGCCTCGGGTGGTTCGAACGGCTATGACCACAAAGGCATGGGCATCACCGCCCGTGGCGCGTGGGAGTGCGTCAAGCGCCATTTCCGTGAAATGGGCAAAGACATCCAGAACGAAGATTTCACCGTCATCGGTGTTGGCGACATGTCGGGTGACGTGTTCGGCAACGGCATGTTGCTGTCCAAGCACATCCGCTTGCTGGCGGCGTTTGACCACCGCCACATTTTCCTCGACCCGAATCCGGATGCGGCGAAGAGCTTTGTCGAGCGTCAGCGCCTGTTCAATCTGCCGGCATCGAGCTGGGACGATTACGACAAGAAACTCATTTCGAAAGGTGGTGGCGTGTTTCCGCGCAGCGCCAAGTCGATCGCCTTGAGCCCGGAAGTGCAGGCCATGCTCGGCGTCAAACAGAACGAAATGGCACCGCCGGAACTGATGAACACCATCCTGAAAATGGAAGTGGAATTGTTCTGGAACGGCGGCATCGGCACCTACGTCAAGGCGGCCAGCCAGCGCCATAACGAAGTCGGCGATCGCGCCAACGATGGCATCCGTGTCGATGGCCGCGAACTGCGTGCGAAAGTGGTCGGCGAGGGCGGTAACCTCGGCATGACCCAGCTCGGCCGTATCGAATACATGCTCAACGGCGGTCGTGGCAACACCGACTTCATCGATAACGCCGGTGGCGTCAACACCTCGGACAACGAAGTCAACATCAAGATCCTGCTGAACCAGCTGGTCGCTGACGGCAGCATGACCGAGAAGCAGCGCAACAAGTTGCTGGCGGACATGACTGACGATGTGGGCGAAAGCGTGTTGAAAGACAACTACCGCCAGAGCCAGAGCATTTCGGTGACTGAGTCGCGCGCCAACAGCATGGTGAAAGAGCACATCCGCTTCATTCACCAACTGGAGCGCGAAGGCCGGTTGGATCGCGGTCTCGAGTACCTGCCGACTGACGACGAAATGCAGGAGCGCCTGATCAAGGGCAAAGGCCTGACCCGTGCCGAGCTGGCCATTCTGACCTCGTACGGCAAGATGAGCCTGAAAGACCAGCTGAATGTGCCGGCGGTAGTCGAAGATCCGTTCTACCGCGACATGCTCGCCGGTTACTTCCCGCCGTTGATGCGCAACAAGTTTGCCGAGCCGATCCAGCAGCACCGGCTGAAGCATGAAATCATCGCGATGCAGCTGGCCAACGACATGGTCAACTTCGGCGGTGCCAACTTTGCCCACCGCATGGTGGACGAGACCGGCGTCAGCTTTGCTGAAGTCGCCTCGTGCTTCACCTTGGCGCGTGAGGTGTTTGGCGTCGACAAGTTCTGGGAACAGATTGAAGCGCTCGACAACAAGGTCGCCGCGGATCTGCAGCTCGAAGCCATGCACGAATCGCAGCGGCTGATTCGTCGCGCTGCGCGTTGGTTCATGCGCCAGCGTCGCAAGCATGCCGGTCTTGCCGAAGAGATCGCCCGATTCAAGCCGGCGATTGATGTACTGCGCGCACAGTTGCCGAAGGTGCTCGAAGCGAGCGAAGCGGCCGATCTGGCTGGCGACACCCAGCGTTATGTCGAGCGTGGCTTGCCGAAGAAGCTGGCCGAAGAACTGGCTCACCTCAGCACGCTGTTCTCGGCGCTCGATATTGCCGAAGTGGCGGAAGAGCAGGCGCAGCCGGTGGCGCTGGTCGCCGAGACCTATTTCAAGCTCGGCTTCCGCACCGATCTGCATTGGTTCCTGAGCCAGATCGTCCGTCAGCCGGTCGAAAACCATTGGCAGGCGTTTGCCCGTTCGGCATTCCGCGAAGAGCTGGATTGGCAGCAGCGGCAATTGACCGGTGCGGTGCTCAAGCTGACCGGCAAGGATCTCGATGCCAACAGCCGGCTCGACAGCTTCTTGCAGGACAACAGCGAAGTGAAGCGTTGGCTGCAACTGCTGACCGAATTCCGCACCAGCAATACCCACGAGTTCGCCAAGTTCTCGGTGGCGTTGCGTGAGCTTGGCATTCTGGTGCAGAGCTGTCAGCGTCAGGTCGCTGCAGGGGGCAAGCTCAAGCCGAAAGCAGCAGCCAAGGCGCCAGCAAAAGCGCCGGCCAAAGCGAGCAGCGGTGCACGCAAAACCAGTGCTGCCAGTAAAGCGGCGGTGAAAAAGCCGGCCAGCAAGATCAACAAGAAGAAAGGTGATGCCCGTCGCTGATACGCAGGCGGTTATCGCAACGAAAACGGGGCGCCGCAGCGCCCCGTTTTTTTTTGGCCGTGATCCGGTTGGCAGTGTCTGTTGCCACGCAGCATAGAATGTTCCGGATTGGCGATACGGGGTGATGCGCTTTCGCGCTAGACTCAGACCCGCTGGCGCCAGTGCAGACAGCAGTGCTGCAATGAAAGTCGTCGCGGCAAATTGAATGACAGCAACAAGGTGAAATGTGGCATGGAAGTGGTGAAACAGGTGGCGCTCCCGCGCGAGCGTCAACAGCAGCGGCTAACCAGTGCCGCACGTCCCGAGCAATTGCCGGCCTTGACCGAGTTGTTGGGCCGCGCGTTCATCAACGATCCTTTGCTGCGCTACCTGGAGCCAAATGACAAATGGCGCCAGCGGCTGACGCCAGTGCTGTATCGCGCCGTGCTGCGGTATTGCCAGCGCTACGGCCAGGCTGATGTCACCAGCGATGGCCATGCCGTGGCGTGCTGGTTGTTGCCGCGTCACTGTCTGCCATCGCTGTGGCGGGAGTTGCGGAGCGGCATGTGGGCGTTGCCGTTCAAGGGGCGTACCCAGGCGCTGCGCCGGTTGCTGCAGTTCGACGCGGCTGCGAAAGCCCTGCGTTTGCAGCATGCCGGTAGCGAGCATTGGTATCTCTGGACCCTGGCGGTGGACCCGGCCCACCAGCGCAAGGGCAACGCCAGTGCGTTGCTGAAAACGGTGCTGACCCGCGCCGACCGCAGCGGCGAGATCTGTTATCTGGAAACCCAGAATCCGGCCAACGTCGCGCTGTACGAACGCTTTGGCTTTCAGCTGAAAGGCACTGCCGATCTCGCCGATGGTGTGCGCATCCACGCCATGCGGCGGGAGCCGCAGCTGCAGCAGACGGCCGCACGGCGGGCATCGCTGTAGACGCCACGCCTTTGGGGCACGAAGGCAGTGCTGAGTAATTCTGCTTGCCGTGAAACAAAAAAGGGACGCCATTGGCGTCCCTTTTTTGTTTCCGGTTGGCACATCAGTTGACGCGGATCGGAATGTAGGTGGCGTTGTTGGCTTCGCTGAACTCGGCGATGGAACCGGTCCGATCGATAACCGCACCCAGCCAGTAGTTGGTGCCGGACACCAAATTGTTCGGGATCACCACGTTGACCTTGAAGGTGTGCACACCATCGCGGCTCAGCGTCAGCGAGCCGGTACCGATCAAGGTGTCACCGGTCGAGATCAGGTTGTTGGTCGAAACGTAGAACCCGAGCGACGCGGTTTGGCTGTGGGCGCCGTTGTTCTCGGCGGACAATTCCAGCTGTACGGTCTGGCCCTTGTTGACGCTATAGCGACGCGCGCCTTCGAACGAGGTGCCGGACAATTCAACGCCGCTGGTGTTGTACAGCTTGGTGCGCTGATGCGTGCTGTACTCGCCGCTGGCACCGAGGTGCTTCCACTGCGTCAGCGCCACGTCTTCACCGCTGCCGAGGCCGTACAGCGTAACGGCACCCGAGGCCGCGTCTTCACCAAAGTAAGCGCGTGCGGTGCTGCCGTTGGCGTGGATGTGGGTCCAGTCCTGGCCCATCACGTTGTACTCGGTGTTGACGTGGTTCAAGCCAAGCGCATGACCAATCTCGTGAATCGCGGTGGTCTGGAACGGCCGCGAGCTGCCGCCATACGGCCACAGCGAGCTCGGCGTCATGTCAGTGGTGTAAGCGGTGCCGTTGTAGAAAACGATATCGGCTTCATCAATCGAGGTGTGATAACCGAACGCCCAGTAACAGGTCTTCCAGGTGTAAGTCACTGCCGGGCTGTATTCGCTGTCGCCGCTGAACCAGATTTCGTTCTGGCCATTGTCGAAACCGACGCTGGTATCGCCACTGGCGAGGCTGAAGTTGAACGGGCTCGGGTTTTCATTGACCCGGCTGATGGCGGTGCTGAGCGCACTCAACCAGCTGCTGCCGGACGGAAAACCGACCGACGACGAACGCAAGGTCACGCTGTTGGAATCCCAGGTGACTTTCTCGTCACCACAAACATCCCAGCTGGCCGCTTCGGTGCGGGCCGAATAACTGCTGATGAGGCCGAGCAGCACCACGCTGCCCAAAAGCTGAATCGATTTCATCTTGCCACTCCTGTGCAAAATCCGTTGTTGAGCCGACGACATCCGGTCGTCTGCTGTCGCATGTGTTAGGGGCTGAATCAGCGACGCGGCAGCGTCTTGCTGTCCACGACCGGGTTGCCGCCGTTGGCTTTCAACTGCTCGGCTTCCCATTGATCGAACGCCGAACCTTGCTGACGGCTGGCCGGTTTCACCGCGCTGTCTTTCGGGGCAGCGGCGGCCATGGCGCGCGGGCCTTGGAACGGCTTGCTGCGATCGGCACTTTGCATGGCGACGGCGGGCAGCTGCGGTTGCTGGCCGACCACTTCACGGACGTGTGCGACAAAACTGGCCGGATCAAATGGCGCGACTTTCGCCGGCTCGGCCTTGGCCGAAACGGGCAGACCGTGGTCACCGTGCTGTTCCGGCGCGGTCAGCTTGTTCGGGTTGATCGCGAACGCGACTTCACCTTTTTCATTGCGACCGAGCGTGTTGCCGGCACCGTCGCTGACGTAGCCCGCATCGAGACGGAACCGGCCTTCGGCGCAGCGAACCAGCGGGCAGATGCGCTGTTCGTTGCCGCGCACCATCAGCACATCGGTGGCGCCTTTTTCAAATTCCGGCACACCCGAGACTTCCAGGCGGCGCAGTTTGTCGCCGTCCTGTTTGACGCCGCCGATGAAACGCAGCGTCAGCGTTTTATTGCCGTACTGGCCTTTCAGCACGTCATTGATCTGATAGGTGACAAACGTATGTGGCAGGCCTTCCACCGAGTTGGCGTACTGCACGTCGATGACGGTGCCTTGCACCACCAGTTCGGCATCGCGTGTCAGTTCCGAAATCGGCGAATGCAGGGCGGGCAGATGGGCCTTGACGGCCGCGCTGGCAGCCAGCAATGCGATAGGCAAAAGCAGTCCTTTACAGGTATCCATACCTGAGCTCCTTGATGATCAGTTGAGAGAAATGCTTTGGAACGACGTGATACAGGCGGGTACGGGATTACCGTGTAACAACCACGACGGCTCGTCCATGAGCGAGCGCAGTGTAGGGTGGGGCACGCGGCGCCACGAGATCGGATGACCGCTTCCGTTTGTCTGTCAGTGCCGCCGCGGTTTGTGCGATTCGGCGCACACGCTGTGCGTTGCTACCGCCAAGCGCAACACCAATTGCCGTGGCTGACCGTGAGTCAGAAATAAAAACGCTGCCGGTAGTGGCAGCGTTTTTCACAGCCTGGGTGCGCGATGGCAATCGCTCAGAACAAGCCCTTTTTGCCACCGAGCATGGAGCCGAGCAGACCGCGCAGCACGCGCCGGCCGAGTTCGGAGCCGATGGCGCGGGCCGCGCTTTTGGCAAAGGCTTCGGCCGCCGTTTCGCGTGTGCGCGTCGGTTTTGCGGCCGGCTCGTCAGCTTCCGGTTGGCGCCGCGTCGGTACGCGCGGTGCCGGAATGCGGTCATCAACTTCGGTATCGGTCGCGGCGGTATTGGCTGAGCGGCGATTGCCATTGGCCGGTGCATTGTTGTCGGCAGCGCGTTGCTTCAGGTGCTCGTAAGCCGACTGGCGATCCAGCGTCTGCTCGTATTGTCCGTAGACCAGCGAACCGGTGATTGCGGCCTGGCGTTCATTGGCTTGCAGCGGTCCGATCCGCGATGACGGCGGCAAAATGAAGGCGCGCTCGACTGGCGTCGGCCGGCCTTTCTCGTCAAGAAAGGTGACCAGCGCTTCACCGACACCCAGTTCGGTGATGGCGGTTTCGGTGTCGACTGCCGGGTTTTGCGGCAAGGTTTCGGCGGCGGCTTTCACCGCTTTCTGATCGCGCGGCGTGAACGCACGCAAGGCGTGCTGGACCCGGTTGCCAAGCTGGCCAAGAACGGTATCGGGCAAATCGAGCGGATTCTGGCTGACGAAATACACGCCAACCCCTTTCGAGCGGATCAGGCGCACGACTTGTTCGATTTTGTCCAGCAAGGCATCCGGCGCATCCTTGAACAGCAAATGCGCTTCATCGAAGAAAAACACCAGTTTTGGTTTGTCGCGATCGCCGACTTCTGGCAGGTTCTCGAACAATTCAGCGAGCAGCCACAGCAGGGCGGTGGCATACAGGC
>CAMLKQ010000008.1 GCA_946480585.1 uncultured Kangiella sp. | reverse complement strand
ATTTCGGGCAATGAACTGGTGCTGCGGGCGCTGCTGCGCAACCTGCTCGACAACGCCTTGCGGTATTCGCCCGCAGGCAGTGATGTATCTGTGCAGATTTTCCGGGACGACAGCGGACTTTGTTGGCGCGTGTGCGATCAGGGACCCGGCATCAGCACCGATCAGCAGGAGCAGGTGTTCGAACCGTTTTTCCGTGAGCTTGGCAATGAGGCCACCGGCTCCGGACTCGGCCTTGCCATTGCCCGGGAAGCGGCGATGCAATTGGGCGCCAGCATTTCCCTGAGCAGCAATAGCCCTAGCGGACTGTGTGTAAGCGTGCAATGGTCGCCCTAACGCAGCTTTGTCAGGCGCTATCAGGTGGTGGTGGCTGACGCCGCCGCTCACGGCGAAAATACTGGGTATTGTCATAGAACGCCGGCTCGGCATTGCCCGGCCACCACGCCGGCATTCCCAGAATCGGCAACGGGAACAGTTCCGCAGGCGTCCAGTGCTGTTGCTTGGCAGCTACCGTTTCGGCGACGCGTGCGTCGAGCGCGGCTGGCGTCAAAGCCGCGAGATCCGGTTCATGCAGCAACATCGCATGCGCTGTCAGCCCCAGAAACGGCTGGCGCAATTGATCCAGCAAGCCGTGACCAAACAAAAACACCCGCAGCTGATCTGACAGCGCGCCCCGCTGGCTCACAAACAGATTTGGCCAATCCATGTGGCGAATCAGATTCAGCAACGACGGATCAGCGCTGACCACAATCGCACCATTCTCATCGAACAAGGTGGCGGCATCACGCCGGCGCCCGCGCTGGCCGTTGCCTAGTTGCAGTTTCGCGGTTTGGTGCAGCCGATTGAGCGCTGTCTTGCTGGCCGGAAACTGATGCCAGATCAGGGCATTGAATAGGTCGTGCCAACAGGCATAACGGGTCGGCACCTGGCCCGTCTCGGCAATATGATCTTCATACGCTTGAACATCCACACCAACAAACTCTACCGGTGCCCCGGCAGACAGGGCGGCGTAATAGCTTTCGGGTGACGGCCAGTCCGGCCAGTCGCAGCAGCGCGCTGCCGCACTGGCAATGCTGGCAAAACCCGGATGCTGCAACCAAAACCCGGGTTGCCACGCGGAGGCATTCGGCGAAGAAGGTGAAGAACGTTTCATGGGAGCAGGAAATGAAGGCCAGTACAGCTTACGCAAAATCAGTTCCGTCACGCAAAACTGGTGGATTCAGGCAAAACCGGTTTGGTCGCGCCAGACCGGTTTGGCTATGATACCGCCTCCCCGCTTCGCCCGCGCTCACTGCCATGTCTGATTTGCTGATCGATGTTCCGGCGCTGCAACGTTTGTTGTCTGAACCCGCCAACGATGTGCGCGTGATCGATTGCCGCTCGCAACTGCAGGACACCGATTGGGGTCGCCGCCAGTATCTTGCCGGCCACATTCCCGGTGCGCTGCATGCGCATCTGGAGCAGGATCTGTCAGGGCCGATCATTCGCGGCCAAACCGGCCGCCATCCCTTGCCGGAACCAGCACAGTTGGCGAGCACGTTTCGACAGTGGGGTATCGGGCCAGCAACGCAGGTCGTCGCCTACGATGACGCGGGCGGCGTGTACGCCAGTCGCTTGTGGTGGCTGCTGCGCTGGCTCGGCCATGATCAGTGCACACTGCTTGATGGCGGTCTGCCTGCGTGGCTTGCCGCCGGACTGCCACTGCAAGCAGGCGAGGAAACCGTGACGGCACAGCCGTTCATCGGCGTATTGCAGGCCGGGCAAACGGTGGACGCCAGCGCGCTGCTGGCGCGAACAGCCGAGCAAGTTGTGATCGATGTCCGCGGCCCAGCCCGCTACGCTGGCCGCGAAGAACCGATCGACCCGATCGCCGGCCATATTCCGGGCGCGATCAATCTACCGTTCGCCGGCAACCTCGGCGCTGATGGCCGTTTTCTGCCGGCCGATGTGTTGCAAGCGCGCTATGCCGATGTCGGCGATCAGGCAGTCAGTTACTGCGGCTCCGGTGTCACGGCCTGTCATGCCATTTTCGCGATGGCTGTGGCCGGATTGCCACCGGCACGGCTGTATCCCGGCTCGTGGAGCGAGTGGATCACCGATCCGAACCGCCCCATTGCACGCGGTGAGCAACCCTGACGCATCAGGCAGGTTCTCGCGCTGTCACGCCGGCGACACCAAGTGGTGCCGTGCGCCAGCCGGCAAGTGGCCGCAGCAGCATTGGCGCGGAGCCGTTATACTTCGCGCCGGCAAATTGTTGCTCCCGAAGGACAGCGCCTCGCTGCCGGCCTCATCATGTCCTTGTCTTCCCGTGCGGACGCGGCGCTCATCGCCCGCGGCACGATGCTGTTGTTGTTGTCGGAACTGGTCTTCACCGGCCTCGGTGCGCTGGTCAAATACCTGGCGCCGCACTACAGCAACGCCCAGATCGTTTTTTTCCGCAATCTGTTCGCACTGCTGATCCTGCTGCCCTACCTGCTCGCCCGCGGCAAACTGATTTTCAAGGTCGACAAGCTGCGCTTTCATTTTCTGCGCTCGACCACCGGCATCACCTCGATGTACCTGTACTTCTACTGCCTTGGCGTGTTGCCACTCGGGGAAGTGACGCTGCTGGCGCAAACCGCGCCGATCTGGATTCCGGTGATTGCCTATTTCTGGCTCGGTGATGAGTTCAAGAAACGCTATCTCTTCTCCGGACTGATCGGCATCGCCGGTGTTGCCTTGGTCGTGCGGCCCGATGCCGACACGTTTTCGCCGGTGTATCTGCTGGGTTTGCTCGGTGCGGTGTTGGCCGCCGGCTCGAAAGTGACGATACGGCGCATGTCCGATACCGAAACCGCGCACATGATCGTGTTCTATTTCAGTTTGATCAGCACGGTCATCACCGCAATTCCGGCGTTCGTGCAATGGCAGCCGATTGTCAGCAGCGACTGGCCGGCACTGCTCGGCCTCGGCATCACAGCGGCGCTCGGCCAGATGCTGATGACCCGCGCCTTCATGCTGGCGCCGCCCGGCCGCATCGGCGCCTGGAGTTACACCCAGGTGGTGTTCGCTTTTGCCTTCGGCTGGCTGCTCTGGCGCGAACCGATTCATCCGCTGTCATTGGCGGGCGCGGTGCTGATCATCATCGCCGGGCTGACCGCCACCGGCATCCTGCTGAGCTGGTGGCGACGCTGGCGCAAAACAGCACCGGCCTCCTGATGCCGGCCGCGTTCGGTTGATGGAAGGCGCGCACGCTTCGTTGCCAACCCGCGCGGGCCATACACCGCGACATCAACGGTAACAGTCTGCACTTGTGCCCGATGCCGCGGTCCGACACAATCGCGCCGCGTTGTCGCCACCGGCGACCGCTCCACCAAAGGAAACAGGACATGAAAGCGCGAAACCGCCATGCCTGTGCCCCCATCCTGCGCAAGGGTGGCGCGCACGGCCCCAGCCAGAAGGCTGAACGGACCCGCGACCGGGTCAAGCTAAAATCCGAATTGCGGCAAATCAAGGCGACCGATGGTCGCCTTGATGCATTCTGGGGCTGGCGAATTCCGGCCATTTTCACGGCCTGTCGACTGGCGGCTTGGCGGTTTTCTTCTACCCTTGTATGACTGTCGTTCAGCTACCCTGCCCGTTCCATGCGTGATTTGCCGCTCAAGTACAAATTCTGGCTGGTGAACATCGTCGCCTTCGTCGGCATGTCGCTGCTGACCCTGTTTGCCATCAACCGCACACACTCCGCCCTGGTCGAGGCCGGCAAGAGCCTGTCATTCATGGAGGTGTTCTGGTCCGAGGCACCCGCCTACGCCGGCATGGTGTTCGTGCTGATGCTGGCGGTGCTGGCCGGCTCGCAGGCACTGATCGTCTTCGTCGAACGCCATATCGACACCCTGCTCAAAGCCATGTTGAAAGTGCAGCACCAGCGCGATCTCGGTGTCCGGGTCACCGCCGACAGCCAGGACGAAGTCGGTGAGATGGGCCGCGCGTTCAACGCCATGCAGGAAGCGCTGTTGACCGTGATCCGGCAAGTGGAAGCCGCCAGCCGCGATGTCCGCGGCGCAGTCGACGGCATGCGCGACGCCGCCCAGCAAACCCGCTCCGGTATGCAGTCGCAGCAGCAGAGTGCCGGCCAGATCGAACAGCGCGTGCGCGAAATGCTGACCGGCGCCCAAACCGTGCTGCAGCAGGCCACCCATGCCCAGTCGGTGTCGCGGCAGACCCGCGAACTGGCCCAGAGTGGCAGCAGTGTCGTCGCCGAGCTGACCGAAGCCTTCCGTGCGCTTGCTGCCGACGTGCAACAAAGCTCAGTGCTGATCACCAAGCTCGCCGAAGACAGCAACCGCATCGGCAGCGTGCTCAACGTGATTCGCGAAATCGCCGATCAAACCAACCTGCTGGCGCTGAACGCCGCCATTGAAGCGGCCCGTGCCGGCGAAAGCGGCCGCGGCTTTGCCGTGGTCGCTGACGAAGTCCGCAAACTGGCACAACGCGCCGGAGAATCCACCGACGAGATCCGGCAAATTGTCGAAGCGCTGCAACACACAACGCGTGACTCTGTCGAACTGATGACGGTCGGCGCCGAGCGCGCCAACGCCAGCCAAACCCAGGCCGAGCGCGCCGCCCAAGCGCTGTCGGCCATCAATGACTCGGTCCGCAGCATCACCGACAGCAACCAGGCCATTACCGGCGTTACCGAGCAACAGGCCAGCTTGGCCGAACAGGTCTATCAGGACGTCAACGCCATCCAGCACATCACCGATCAAACCCGTCACACCACGCTGACCTTTGTCCAAAGCAGCGAACAGCTGACCGAGCTCGCCGGCCGCTTGCAGCAAACGGTCGGCCAGTTCCGGTTTTGACGTATCCGGCCCCCGCTAAGCCTCCGTTAATGTGGTGATCAGACACTAGGCCGGTCACCACAGCCACCACCCTGTCACCCGCAAACAGCGCAAGCGTTCGAGACGAGCGTTCCTGCTTGTTTTTTGACCACCAACTCACTATCCTGCCGGCCGGTTTTTTCAGGTATCGCGTTCAATGTCGACTGCTGTCCTCGATCGTCTGCTGCCACTGCGGCACTACTTTTTCTGCTTGTGGTTCTTGAACCTGTTGTTCGCGCTGCCGTTCCTGGTCCATCACGACGGCTACACCGCGCTGTCGTTTGGCTTTGCCACCGTGGTGTGGCTGACCTACGCCTTCCTGTACAGCGTGCCGGCACTGCTGCCGGTCTGGGCAATCGGCAAGCTGCTTGGCGAACGCCTGCACGGCCTGCGCTTGCGTGTGCTGATGGCAATCGCGGCGCTGCTTGGTGCCATCGTCAACATCGCACTGTTTGCCGATTTCAGCATTTACAAAATCTTCTCGTTCCACCTGAACGGTTTTGTCTGGAATCTCATCACGACGCCGGGTGGCATCGCCTCGATGGGCGCCGATACCGCCACCATGATCAGCTTCACGGTGCTGATTGTGTTGCTGCTGATTGGTCATCAGGTGCTGGCGTGGTATCTGCTGCGCGACAGCCGGCTGCGTCAGGCGCTCGATCAGCGCTTCGCCGGTCGTTACCGCAAACTGCTCTATATGTTCCTGGCGGTGACGGTGACCGAGCGGATTGCCTACGCCAGCGCGCATGCCACCGCCCATTCACCGGTGCTGGCCGCGGCCAACGCATTCCCCTTCCACAACCCGACCACGGTCAACAGTCTGCTGAAAAAATTGGGCTATCAAGTGCGCCGGCAAAGCGAATTCAAAACCGCTGAGCACGTCACGCTGAATTACCCGAAAGCACCGCTGCAGACCGTCGCGCCGGAAAAACCGCTGAACATTGTCTGGCTGGTCGCCGAAAGCTGGCGAGCTGACACCCTGAACGGCGAGATCATGCCGCAGATGCAGGCGTTCGCCGACAAGGCGGTGCACTTCCGCCGTCATTACAGCGGCAGCAACGGCACCCGCTGGGGCATCTTCACCCAGTTCTACGGCCTCTACGGTACTTATTGGTTCACGGTGCTGGAGAATCGCCGCAGCCCGGTGCTGATCGATCGCATCCAGGAACTCAATTACCAGCTGCATATTTCAACCAGCTCGGCGTTCAGCTATCCCGAGTTCGACAAAACGGTGTGGGTCAATGTGCCGGCCGAGCACATGCATCTGCCCGAAGGCGATGGCCCGGGCTGGAAGTTTGACCGCCGTGGCGTCGACCGCTTCGAACAATTTCTTGATCAGCGCAAACCGGATCAGCCGTTCTTTGCGTTCCACTTCTTCGAGTCTGCGCATGCCCGCTACTACTTCCCGGAAGAAAGCGTGATCAAGAAGCGCTACTTGGAAGACCTGAACTACGCGACGATGGATCTCGAAAAGGACATCGACCTCATCTACAACCGTTACCTGAACTCGGTGCATCACCTCGATAGCCAGCTCGGCCGCGCCATTGCTGCGCTGGAAAAGCGAGGCTTGCTTGAAAACACGCTGGTCGTGATCACCGGCGACCACGGCGAGGAATTCATGGAAAAAGGCCATTGGGGCCACAACTCGCAATTCCATGAAGAGCAGACTCGGGTACCGCTGCTGATTCATGTGCCGAACCAGACGCCGGCCAAAGTCGACAAGCTGAGCAGCCATCTCGACATTCCGGCGACCGTGTTGCCCTTGCTCGGCGTCACCAATGATCCGCGCGACTACTCGTTCGGTTGCAACCTGCTGAGCGATTGTGAACGCAAGGAACTGGTGTTCGGCGACTGGGATCGCGTCGGTTACGCCGACGAGCATTACAAGCTGGTCTTCCCGCTGCGCTCGACCGGTTACACCGAGAACGCGGTAACCGATCGCAACGACCAGCCGGTTGCTGACGAGGAAGCGATTCAAGCGAAATACCAACCGGTGATGGTGCGCTTGATGAAGGAAATGACCGAGTTCGCCAAAAAGAAGTAAGCCGCATTAGGCGAATGAAACCAACAAAAACCGCAATCTTGATTGCGGTTTTTTGTTTTTGACGCGACGCGCCCGGTTCCGGTTTGCTGTCAGGGCAGCGGCAGGCTGCGCCACTCTCCGACCGGCAAGTCGGCCAAGTCATACGCGCCCACACGTTCACGGTGCAGTGCTTCAACGTGGTAGCCGCAGGCCGCGAACATGCGTCGCACCTGGTGATAACGGCCCTCACTCACCGTGACATCGGCCTCCCGCGGCGCGCGGATGTTCAAGGTCGCCGGCAGGCAAGGCTTGTCTTCGCCACGCAGGTGCACGCCGGCCGCAAACGTGCTGATCAGATCCGGCGACAACGGCTGATCGACGGTGACCCGGTACACTTTTTCAACGTGGTGTTTCGGCGACGTCCAGCGCTGCACCAGCGCGGATTGATCGGTCAGCAACAACAGGCCACTGGTGTCCTTGTCGAGCCGACCGACACTGACCAGTTTGGGCTCGCGCTGCAGCCACGCGGGCGGCAGCAAATCGTAGACCCGCATGCCCTCGCCGCTGTCGTGGCTGCAGACATAGCCAAGCGGCTTGTGCAGCATGATCAGCATGCCATCCGGAAACGGGATCGGCTCACCATCAACGAGCACATCGCGCGGTTCCACTTTCTGGGCGAAATCATCGAGCACGGTTTCGCCAACGCGGATCCGGCCAGCATTGATCCACACGCGCGCCTGCCAGCGCGAGCAGTAACCAAAACTGCTCAGGATCTGATCGATACGTCGTTTCATCAGCCGCGCACATCCGCCAACGCCTGCGCCAGATCCGGCCGGGCGAAAACAAAACCGGATTCCAGCAAACGATTCGGCATGACTTTCTGGCCGTTCAGCAGCAACTCGGCGCCTTCGCCCGCCATCAGTTTCAGCACAAATGCCGGCACCCGAAGCGCCGCCGGTTTACCCAGCGCCTGGGCCAGCGCCTGACTGAATTCGGCGTTGCTGACCGGTTGCGGCGCAGTCAGGTTGAACGGCCCCGACAATTCAGGATGGGTCAGCAAATACATTACCGCCGCAAGCCAATCATCGAGATGAATCCAGGAAAAGCCTTGCAGACCCGAACCGATGGGTCCGCCAAGACCAAAGCGAAACGCCGGCAGCATGCGTGCCAGCGCGCCGCCACTGCGATGCAATACGACACCGGTGCGCAACAGGCAAACGCGCATGCCGAGCGCGTCGGCAGCGCGGGCACTGGCTTCCCAGTCGGCACAGAGACGGGCGCCAAAATCGCTGCCGGCCGGATCGGTTTCGCCAAACAATTGCTCGTCGCTGTAACCGTAATAGCCAATCGCCGAACCGGAAATCAGTACATCCGGGCGCAATTGCATGCGGCTCAACCACTGCACAAGTCCATGGGTCGTACTGATTCGACTGGCACGAATGCGGTCTTTTTTGGCGTCGGTCCAGCGTCCGCCAATCAAGGGTTCGCCGGCCAGATTGATCACAGCGTCGGCTTGAGTCGGCGCATCGTGCCAGGCACTGAATGACGCCACCTGCGGGCCGAGTTTGCGCCGCACGTTGGCGGCGTTGCGTGCGAAGACACTGAGTTCACAGCCCTGCTCCAACAGGACCGCCGCGAGTGCGCTACCCAGAAAGCCGGTGGCACCGGTCATGACGACATGCATGGTTTGCTTACCCTGATTCAGGCGTTGTTGTTGTGTGGTGACCTACATCGCTTTCGTGTACACGAAAGCGCTCTTGTTTTGCGCGCGTCGATCTGCCCAAAAAAGTAGTCGGCGGCTGGCGTTCTTACGTCCGGCACCCACATTCCGGCTCAACAAAATTCCGCTCACGTTTGGTGCGCACCGCTCAGTCCACGCCGTCCTGCGCCGCCAAGGCATCGCGGTACAGCGGGACAAATTCGCGACTGAAACAGCAGAACGTGACTTCCTCGATCTGCGGATACAAGCTCAGCGTCGTCACCACCGTGTTCACCGCAAGTGGCGCGGCCAACGCAGGCGGGTAACCATACACACCACAGCTGATTGCCGGAAACGCGACCCGCCGGATGGCGTGCGCCGCCGCCAACTGCAAACTGTTGCGATAACAATCCGCCAACAGCGCCGGCTCGCCGCGATCACCGCCCTGCCAAATCGGCCCGACGGTGTGAATCACATAGCGGGCACGCAGCAGATGGCCGTTGGTCAATCGCGCCTCGCCAACCGGGCAGCCGCCGAGGGTGCGGCATTCTGCCAGAAGCCCGGGACCGGCGGCACGGTGAATGGCACCATCGACGCCACCGCCCCCCAGCAGGCTGGTGTTGGCGGCGTTGACGATGGCATCAACCGCAAGCGTGGTCAGGTCGCCCAGCCAGACCTTGAGTACCGCCATACCGCCCCCTTGTCCCCCGAAACGCCCGCACGCCGCGGTTTACATCGCCAACCAAAACGGCTAGCCTGTTCAAAATATTAAACATGGCCGCATCGGCCAGCCGACCCGCCGGAGATTGCCCCCGTGCTCAAGCCAGCCTACCCCTACTATCTCGCCAATGCCCCGGTTTATGCCAACCAAGAGCTCGCCGTAATCGACAAATACACCGGTGAAGTCGCGACCCGGGTCGCCTTGGCCGATGCCAAGGCCATCGATGCCGCCATTGCCGCCGCCGACGCCGCCAGCGAGCCGATGCGCAAGCTGCCGGCTTACAAGCGCCAGCAAATCCTGCAGCACTGCGTGCAGCGGTTTACTGAACGGCTGGAAGAGCTGGCCCAAGCGCTGACCATCGAGAACGGCAAGCCGATCAACGACGCCCGCGGCGAAGCGGTCCGGCTCATCGACACGTTCCGAATCGCCGCCGAAGAGTCGGTGCGCATATACGGCGAAGTGATGCCGCTCGATATTTCTGCCCGCGCGGTCGGCTACACCGGCATGTGGAAGCGAGTGCCCATTGGCCCCTGCTCGTTCATTTCCCCGTTCAATTTTCCGCTCAACCTCGCTGCCCACAAAGTGGCGCCGGCGATCGCGGCCGGCTGCCCGTTCGTGCTCAAACCGGCCTCGATGACGCCGATTGGTGCGCTGATCATCGGCGAAGTGCTGGCCGAAACCGATCTGCCGAAAGGCGCGTTCTCGATTCTGCCCTGCTCGCGTGACGGCGCCGATCTGTTCACCACCGACGAACGACTGAAGTTGCTCTCGTTCACCGGTTCGCCGCAAGTCGGTTGGGATCTGAAAGCCAAGGCCGGCAAGAAGAAAGTGGTGTTGGAGCTCGGCGGCAACGCCGCCTGCATCATCGACCACGACAGCGACATCGAAGACGCGGTCAAGCGAGTGGTGTTTGGCGCGTTCTACCAGAGCGGCCAGAGCTGCATCAGTGTCCAGCGCATTCTGGTGCACGAAGCCATTTACAAGACTTTCCGTGATCAGCTCGTTGCCGCCACCAAGGCGCTGAAAATGGGCGACCCGAAAGATCCGGCAACCTTCATCGGCCCGATGATTTCCAGCAAGGAAGCCGAGCGTCTCGAAGGCTGGGTCAACGAAGCCGTTGCCGGCGGCGCCACGCTGCTGTGCGGTGGCAAACGACAAGGCGCCATGCTGGAAGCCACCTTGCTGGAAAATGTGCCGAACGCGGCCAATATTTCCTGTCAGGAAGCGTTTGGTCCGGTCGCGGTCATCAGTTCCTTTAACGATTTCGATGCCGCGCTCCATGAGGTCAACAACAGCGATTTCGGTCTGCAGGCCGGCGTGTTCACTCGCGACATCTACAAGATCCAGCGCGCTTGGGATGTACTGGAAGTCGGCGGTGTCGTCATCGGCGATATCCCGAGCTGGCGGGTCGATCACATGCCCTACGGCGGCGTGAAAGACTCCGGCCTCGGCCGCGAAGGCATCCGTTACGCCATCGAGGACATGACCGAGCT
This sequence comes from uncultured Kangiella sp., assembly GCA_946480585.1. Next base: position 8,112 of record CAMLKQ010000008.1, on the reverse strand, counting down.
GCGCATGCTGATCATCCGAACACCGCCGAAGGAACAGCACTAAACCGGCCGTATCGCCGATGCAGCAAAGGAAAAGCCCCGCAATGCGGGGCTTTTTCAATTATCACGAACTCATTTGAAGAAGCGAATCGTGAACGGATAGGCCCAGACTTCGCCGTTGTTGGCCTTGAGGCCACCAATGATCGCAAACACGATATTGAGAATGCCGAGCACCCAGAGAAAAAAGAAACCGATCAGAATCAGCGCCAGAATCCAGCAAATGAACCCGTATAGCAGAAACGACAACAGCCAGTTGGCGACATTCTTGCCATGGGCGTCAATCAGCGGATGTTCGTATTTCTTCATCTGCCACATGACGATGGGAACGATAAAACCGGCAAACGGGATCAGGTAACCGGCGAGGATCGACAAATGGATGAACATGCCCCATTGCCGGGCCTTGATTTCTTGTTGTGACGGAAAGTCGGACACGATGCAGTCTCCAGCGGTGGCAAAAGTGACCAGGACAATCATGGCAAACCATAACCATTTCCGAGCAACTTGTCAGCGCAAGCCACATCCAAACAACAACGCCGCGAGCTGGCGCGGCGTTGGTTTCAACAGGTATCCGCTCAATCAGCGGTTGGCATAGCCCTGCAGCGGTGTCTCTCGGCTGACAATCGCCTTCCAATCATCGGTGTACGGACCGTCGAGTTTGGCTGCCACGCTGTAACGCATGCCCTCCTTCACCTCGATGGTCACCGTGCCGTGCTCGGACGTCCGATTGCCAGGCCGGGAAATGGCGCCAGCGCCATACAGGTTCTCGAGCTTGGCACCGAGCCGGATGGTGTGCTGGCCCGGTCGCAACAGCAATTGCTTGCGATCCGGCACGACATTCTGGCCATCAACGGCAAGGAAAAACGCTTCGTACTGCTGATGGGCTTGCCGCGGAATATCCAGATCGACAATGCCGTGCGGCTCGCTGGAGCGCACAAAAGGGCCGCTGCTACTGGCGCATGCCACCAGCATGGCGGCGGCCAACACACCGATTCCTGCCTTCAATCTGCTCATGTTCCTGCTCCTTGTCCGTACCGGCCTCTGCCAAGCCAAGCTTGGAAACGGCGGCCACAGCTTGGTTCCTTTTTGACCAGCTCAGTTGGCATGTTTATTCCACTTCCCGGTTCGCACCAGCGCTGTGCACACTACATCCGGCAACGCCGACGTGGCGTGCCCCATGGCGGATCGGTGATAATACGCGCCGATTTTTGACCCGCCCGTCGTAACCGACCTGCCCAACGAGGATTGATCATGACCGCAACTGCCGCGGCCCCGCAGCGCCATACCAATCTGAACGCCGATGCCCTGATCAAGAAAGCCCTGGAGCGTCATGAAGGCCATATTGCCAGCAACGGCGCCCTCGTGGTCGAGACCGGCAAGCGCACCGGCCGCAGCCCGGCAGATCGGTTCATCGTCCAAGAGCCCAGCACCCAGAATGAAATCGACTGGGGCAAGGTCAACAAGCCGTTCCCGGCGGACAAGTTCGACGCCCTGTGGGCACGGGTCGAAGCCCATTACAACGCGCTGCCGGAAGCGTTCGTCAGCAACCTGCATGTCGGTGCCGACCCCAAGCACTACCTGCCGATCGAAGTCCGTACCGAAACCGCCTGGCAGCAGCTGTTCGGCCGCAACCTGTTCATCCGCCCGGATCAGTTCAATCCGTCGGCCAAGCCGGTCTGGCAAATCCTGAACGTCCCGGGCTTTGTCTGCGATCCGGCCCGCGACGGCACCAACAGCGACGGCTGCGTCATCTTGAACTTCGCCGCCCGCAAGGTGCTGCTGGCAGGCATGCGCTACGCCGGCGAAATGAAGAAAGCCATGTTCTCGGTGCAGAACTTCCTGCTGCCGGCCGAAGACACCCTGCCGATGCACTGCGGCGCCAACCAGGCCAAAGACGGCAAGGTCACGCTGTTCTTCGGCCTGTCCGGCACCGGCAAGACCACGCTGTCGACCGATCCGGCCTGCCACATCATCGGTGACGACGAGCACGGCTGGGGCCCGGGCACCGTGTTCAATATCGAAGGCGGCTGCTATGCCAAGTGCATCCACCTGAACAAGGATCACGAACCGGTCATCTGGAACGCCATCCGTCACGGCACCATTCTGGAAAACGTCGTGCTGAACGAAGACGGCACGCCGGACTACAACGACCACACCCTGACCCAGAACAGCCGCGCCGCCTACCCGCTCGACTTCGTCGAAAAGCGCGTACTGGAAAATCGCGGTCCGGAGCCGGAAGCGCTGATCTTCCTGACCTGCGACATGACCGGCGTGCTGCCGCCGGTATCGATCCTGAATCGTGAACAGGCCGCTTACCACTTCCTGTCCGGCTACACCGCCAAGGTCGGCTCGACCGAAATGGGCTCGACCTCGTCGATCGAACCGACCTTCTCGACCTGCTTCGGCGCGCCGTTCTTCCCGCGTCCGGCCGGCGTTTATGCCGAACTGCTGATGAAGCGTCTCGATGCCTCGGGCGCCAAGGTGTATCTGGTCAACACCGGCTGGACCGGCGGCCCGGCCGGCAACGGCGGTCACCGCTTCCCGATCCCGGTCACCCGTGCCGTGGTTGCGGCGATCCAGAGCGGCGCGCTGAAAACCGCCAAGACCCAGCACCTGCCGGTGATCAACCTCGACGTGCCGGTCGAACTGCCGGGCGTCGACAGCAAACTGCTGAACCCGCGCAACACCTGGGAAGATCAGGCCGCTTACGACGTCGAAGCCAAGAAACTGGCTCAGCTGTTCATTGAGAACTTCAAGAAGTTCAAGGTCGACGCCAAAGTCGTCGCTGCCGGTCCGCAGCTGTAATCGCGCGACCGTTCACAAACACGTGTTAAACCAAGGGCCGCAACCGCGGCCCTTGGTTTTTTATTGAAGCGCTTCTTGTTGAACCGCTTTTTTGTTGAACCGCTTTTTCGTTTACGATGCCGCATCCCTACGTCATCGATCATGCCCTGGAGCCTGTAATGGACGCCGACTGGATTCTCACCACCCTCAACGATGCCCTCAGCGCCCTCGAAGACGCGATTGTCGAACTGGAATCCGACCCGGAAGCTGTCGACGAACTGCTGCCGGAACTGATGCCGATGATCTACGCCAAACTGAACTACGCCTGGAACAGCCGCGAACTCGGCCCGGAAGCAATCGACAAACTCGATCACGATCAGCTGGTGGGCTTTCCGAAAGATCTCAGCATTTGAATGGCCGCGCGCCGGATCCGACACAAGAATGCACAACACAATCAGCTCGCCCCGCGCGCAGTAAGGGGCGAACCCGTGTCTAGCTAGCGTTACTGCGTCGGCGCTTACGCGTGCACCATTCAATATCGTCACGCGCACGCCGTACGCAATCAATCGAATGAAACCCGACTCATGGTCGGGTCAGATGCTTGAGCAAGAACGAATCGTTCGTGGTCAGCAAATGCCATTTAGCCACAATGGCCCGGCCGGTAACTGCGGAATCTGGAAGCGCGCCGGATATTTCACGCCGACCAGATACAGCCCTTCGGCCGGTGCAGTGCCCGGCGCTTTTTTGCGATCACGAAGCCGCAGCAACTCAGCTACCCAATCGGGCGAACGAATACCCTGCCCGACCGTCAGCAAGGTGCCCACGATGTTCCGCACCATGTGGTGCAGAAAGGCATTGGCTGCGATGTCGACGACCACGTAATCACCCAGCCGAAAAACCTGCAGATGGTGAATATTCCGCCACGCTGTCGCCGATGAGCACTCGGCAGCGCGTACCGAAGAAAAATCCTGTTCGCCGAGAAAATGCTGCGCGCCCTGCTGCATCAGATTGACATCGAGCGGATACATGAACGGCGTGACGCCGTGCGGCAGCAACGCCGTGCGCCCAGGTTTGTTGTAGATGACATAACGGTAACGGCGAGCGAGCGCGGAGAAGCGGGCGTTGAAATCGTCAGCGACGCGGCCGGCCCAGCGCACGCTGATGTCCGGCGGCAGATGGATATTGCCCCCCATCAGCCAGGCCTTGTCAGGCCGCTCGGCCGCGACATCGAAATGAACCACTTGGTGGCTGGCGTGGACGCCGGCATCGGTGCGACCGGCGCAGATGGTATCAACCGGTTCGTTGGCAATCTTGGCGAGCGCTTCCTCGACCACTTGTTGCACGCCGATGGTGTGCCCCTGCCATTGCCAACCGGCATAGGCATGTCCGTGGTATTCGATGATGGCGGCGTAACGGGGCATGACCTGTCGCTTGCGAATCAAAAGTGTCGAGAGTCAGCTGATGCTTGTTTCAGACTGGCGAGGCGCCCCTCTCACCTTCCCTGCTGCAACAGCGGTTGAAGAGAGTGTTACAACGCACGGTCCGGAAACAACACGGGCCGTTGGTCTTGTCGGTGTCACCCGACCAGACCAACGGCCCGATTGTAGCAATCAACCAGCGATTACAGCTTGGCCAGCAGCGCTTGCGCTTCCTGCTTCTGTTGGGCGTTTCCTTCGCTGACCACTTCTTGCAGAATCTCTTTGGCACCGTCGACTTCGTGCATTTCGATGTAGGCGCGAGCCAAGTCGAGCTTGGTGGCGATTTCATCGATATCGCCCATGCCAAGTTCGTCACCGGACGGCAGCTCAGCATCCATGTCGTCGAGGTTGAAACTGCTGTCAACGGCCGAAGCGCGGCTCGGCGTTGGTTCCTGCTCCGGCTGCCAATCGGCTTGCGCTTTCGGATTGAGGCTGGCCGGCTCGTCCAGATCAAAACTGAATTCGCTGTCGTCAGCTGCCAAATCCAATTCTGCTACCGGTGCCGGTGCTTCTGCCTTGCCCAGGTTTGCCAGATCGGCATCGAGATCCAGATTGAATTCGCCATCGTTATCAAAATCGCTGGCGACACTTTCTTTCCGGGTTGGTGCCCAACTGCTTTCCTGTACCGGCGCCGGTGCGGCTGCAGTCTTGCCGACACCGACACTGCCGAAAATGTCGTCTGCGCTCGGGATCGGCGTCGGTGCGGTCTTGGTGCTGAAGTGATCCGACGGCCACGCCCGCTGTTGCAACTTCTCGACCTGCTTGGCGAGCTGCGGATCAGCATCGATGGCATCCTGGAACATCGCCACCTGATCGCGGAATTTGTGCTGGTCCTGCATCTCGGCATAGCACTCAAGCAGTTTGACGCGCAGTTCATGGCGATGCGGATCATCCTGCAAGGCGCGCAACAGCAGCTGCTCGGCTTGTTCGTATTTGCCGTAGGCGATGTATATGTCCGACTCGCCGAGCGGATCGGCAACGGCCTCGGTCGAACCCGACACGTTTTCATTGCTGGCTGCAGCTGGCGGTGGCGCCAAGAAATCCTCACCGACTTCCGGCAGATTCAGATCGTCCTCGATACGCATGCTGTCGTCGTCTTCCGGCTCCAGCGGCAGCAGCGATTCGTGGAAGTTTTCTTCGGCAACCTGGCGACGCTTCCAGAACAAGAAGCCCAAGCCACCGACAATCACGCCGGCCAGACCCAGCAGGTACAGCAGCCAGTTTTCGCCCAGCAAATCCTCAAAGAACGACGGCTGTTCAACCGGTTTGGCCGGCGTCGTCGGTTTTTTCTTCGGCTTTTCGGCTGGCGCTTGTTCTGCCGTTTCCGCGGCCGGCAAGCTTGCTGCCGGCTCGGTGCTCATGTCAGGAGTCGTGCCCGGAGTCGCCTCGACACTACCGGCGTCCGTCGCCGGCGTTTCGGCAACGGTGCTCGGTGCCGGTTCTTCAACCGGCGCACTGCTGTCCGGTGCTTTGCCGGTAACAGCCGCCAGTTGCTGATCTTTCAGCTGAACCAGCTTCTCGAGCTTTTGGGTCTTGTCGACCAGCTTGCCAAGCTCACCACGCAGCGCTTCGTTTTCCTGATTCAGCACTTCCGCGGCTTCACGCGAAGCACCACCTTTGCCGGTGCTGAAATTTTCCGGCGGCGCTGCCAGCGTCAAACGACCGCTACCGGAAGTTGTGCTGCCGGCACTGCCGCTGCGGCGCGCGGTTTCGACCACGGCGCCGGCACCGACAAACTCGGCCAGGGCACGACGATGCGGCACGGCTGCAATGTCGTCAGCGCTCGGAATACGCAGGGTTTCGCCCTGGCGCATCTGATTGGGGTTGTTGTTGATAAAGGCTTGCGGATTCGCTTTCAAAATGGCGACCAGCGTCTGTTGCACCGTCACGCTGTCATTGGGACGCACCCGCGACGCAATGCTCCACAGCGTATCGTTGGCGCTGATTGGACCGTAGCTGTCAGCGCCTGCCATGGTGTTGCCGACCGGTGCGGACGGCGCGGCAGTCTCGCTCGGTTGCGGCGTCTGAACCGGCGCGCTGGTCACGGTGCCGGTGGTGGTCGCCGGCGTCTGCACGCGCGGACGCGCGGTGATCACCGGCGCCTCATCGGCAAACACCGGCGGATCGAGCAACAGGGTGTATTCGCGCAGCAAACGGCCATTCGGCCAGTTCAACTCAACAATGAAATTCAGGAACGGCTCGCGCACCGCATCGGTGGTCCGCAGCTTGATGACAGCTTCGCCATCGGCGGTGCCTTGCACGACCATCTTGAGATCGTTGAGCGCATAGACACGCTCAATGCCGGCACGATCAAATTCATCGGCACTGGCGATGGTGGCGCGGATTTCCTCGGGCGCAACGCCGCGCAGTGCCACCAACTGGATCTCGGCATTGAGCGGTTGGTTGAGGCCTGAGCCGGGTCGGATGTCACCGAGTCCCAAGGCGTGTGCGACTGACGCCGCCACGAGACTGGCTGAACCAACGACAAAGGCAAGCTTGCGCAGCATAGTTATTCCCTTCACTGTCCCGACCGGTGCAGAAAGCCCACGGGCGGCGGAAGGCAGACGGTGGCGGCCGTGCGCTGGCACGACCGCACCGGCCTGTCGGAATCCCGACATCCGGCCCTGTGGCAATCCGGGTCTCCGGCAGTGGTTTAATCGCCGAAACCCTAACGGGCAGCCTAAGATACTGCCCGATCTTAAGATTGTTCTTTAACTAGGGCCGAACTATAGCCTAGAAATACTCTTTGACCAACATTTCCGCGATCTGTACCGAGTTCAGCGCAGCACCTTTCCGCACGTTATCGGACACAATCCACAAATTCAGGCCATTCGGGTGGGAAATGTCCTCCCGGATACGGGACACGAACACCGCGTCCTCGCCCGCCGCCTCGGTCACCGGGGTCGCGTAACCACCGGGCTTGCGGCCGTCGACCACCTTCACGCCCGGCGCTTTTTTGAGCAGCTTGGTGGCCGCGTCGGCGCTGATCGGCTGGCGGGTTTCGATGGCAACGGCCTCGGAATGGCCGTAGAACACCGGCACCCGGACCGCGGTGGCGTTCACCCGGATGCTGTCGTCGCCCAGAATCTTCTGGGTTTCCCAGACCATCTTCATCTCTTCTTTGGTGTAGCCGTTGTCCATGAAGCTGTCGATGTGCGGCAGCACGTTGAAGGCGATCTGCTTCGGATAGACCTTCGCGTCCGCGCCCTTGCCGTTCAGCAACTGGGCGGTCTGCTGGACCAGCTCCTCGATGGCGGCCTTGCCGGTACCGGACACCGCCTGATAAGTCGCGACGTTGATGCGGTCGATGCCGACCGCGTCGTGGATGGGTTTGAGCGCCACCACCATCTGGATGGTCGAGCAGTTCGGGCAGGCGATGATGTTGCGCTGCTTGTACTCGCCGAGCTGATGGCCGTTGACCTCCGGGACGATCAGCGGAATGTCCGGCTCATAGCGGAACTGCGAGGTCTTGTCGATGACGACCACCCCGGCCGCCGTGGCACGCGGCGCCAGTTCGGCCGAGACCGAACCACCGGCGGCGAAGAACGCCAGCTTCACTTTTGACCAGTCGAACTGTTCGGCGTCCTCAACCAGCACCGGTTTGCCGCGGAACATCAGCGTTTCACCGGCCGAACGTTTGCTCGCCAGCGCATACAGCTTGCCGACCGGGAATTCCCGTTGTTCAAGGATTTCAATGACGGTGGAACCGACCGCGCCGGTGGCACCGAGCACCGCGACATCAATGGACTGGCTCATGACTGGACTCTTGTAGCGAAGAAGGTGGAGCGGAAAAACCGGCGCAATTCTAGCGCAG